>CAZDBC010000022.1:1250-10688 GCA_964503295.1 uncultured Kiloniellaceae bacterium
GCTCTACCGCCTGTGGCGCGCCCTCTACCGGGCCCCGCGCGGCATCGGCCGCGCGCTCGAAGGCAGCCGCCGGCGCCGCGGCTACCGTGCGCTCAGCAACGGCATGGTGGCGGTTGCCGCAGGCGACCCGCAGGAGGCGGCGCGCTATGCCGCGAAGGCGGACAAGCTGCTCGACGAGCCGCCGCTGACCATGCTGCTGTCGGCGCAGGCGGCCCAGCTCAACGGCGACGAGGCGGCGGCCAAGCGCTATTTCGAGGCCATGCTCAAGGAGCCGGAAACCCGCTTTCTCGGCCTGCGCGGGCTGATCATGCAGGCCATGCGCGAGGGCAACGACCGGGCCGCGCTGGACTATGCCCGACAGGCCAAGGCGCTGCGGCCCAAGACGCCCTGGCTGCTGACCACCCTGCTCGAGCTCAACGAGCGGCGCGGCGATCTGGCCGCCGCGGAGTCCGTGCTTCAGGAAGCGGTCAAGGCGAAAGCCCTGCCCAAGCCGGAAGCCATGCGCAAGCAGGCCGAGCTGCTGCGCGAGCGCGCCGCGCGCGCGGCGGACGGCGAGCAGGCGCTCGCCCTGGCGCGGCGGGCGCACAAGCTGCAGCCGGAGAACATGGCCACCCTGCGCACCCTGGCGCAGGCGGCGATCGCCCGCGGACGCCCGCGCGAGGCGGGGCACGCACTGGAAAAGGCGTGGCACCTCGCGCCGGAGCCGGACATCGCCCGGCTCTATCTCGCGCTTCGGCCCGAGGATGCCCCGCTCGATCAGGTCAAGCGCCTGGGCAAGCTGACCGGGCGTCAGCCCGACCATCCGGAGAGCCATCTCGCGCTCGCCGAGGCTTGCCTCAAGGCCCGGCTGTGGGGCGAGGCGCGCCGTCATCTGCAGGCGGTACTGCCGTCCGACGAGCCGCAACCGGTGCCGCTGCCGAGTCGCGGCGGGATCGAGGTGCCGCCGCTCGAGGAATTGGAGGCGGCCGGCGCCCGTGCCGCGGTCGAGGCCGCAAGCCTCGACGACCAGGCCGCACGGGTCGCGGCACTGCGCCGTTCGCGCGCCTGCCGCCTGATGGCGCAGCTCGAGGAGGCCGAGAACCGCGACACCGAGGCGGCGCGGCGCTGGCTGGCGCGCGCCATGACGATATACGATTCCGTCGCCGCCCCGCGGCCCCTGTTCATCGAGGAGGGGCTCGAGGCCCGGGCGTTGCCGCCGCGCCGGACGCCGCCGGCCGAGCGCGGGCAGATGGAGCGGCGGGCGCCGACCGAGGCGCCGAAGACCGTCGCTCAGCCGCCGGCGGTGCCCGGCAGCGACGGGGCGCGCGGCGTTGCCGCCGCCGGCGCGACGACGGTGGTGCCGGTCGCCTCCGATCCCAGCGCCCCCGAGGGCGGCGGGCGGGAGACCGACGCCGAGGCCGAGCGCCGCCGCCGGCAGGGCGCCGAGCCCGACAAGCCGAACAGCGCCGTCGCCGGCTGACTCTGCCGCGCGCCGCGTCCGGCCTCAGCAGCGCAGTTCGGGCAGGTTCTCGTAGAGCGCCAGCGCCTCGGGATTGGCCAGCGCCTCCTTGTTCTTGATCGGCCGGCCGTGAATGACGTCGCGCACCGCCAGCTCGACGATCTTGCCGGACTTGGTGCGCGGAATGTCGTCGACGGCGATCACCTTGGCCGGGACATGGCGCGGTGTGCAGCCCTGGCGGATGCGCTCCTTGATGCGTTTGACCAGGTCGTCGTCCAGGACCTGTCCGGGGCGCAGCCGGACGAACAGCACCACGCGCACGTCGCCCTCCCAGTTCTGGCCGACGACGAGCGATTCCTGAATCTCGGGCAGGGTCTCGACCTGGCGATAGATCTCCGCCGTGCCGATACGCACCCCGCCGGGATTGAGCGTTGCGTCGGAGCGGCCGTAGATGATCGCCCCGCCGTGCTCGGTGAAGGCCATGAAGTCGCCGTGGTGCCAGACGTTCGGGAAGGTCTCGAAGTAGGCGGCGCGGTAGCGCGCGTTGTCGGGGTCGTTCCAGAAATAGATCGGCATCGAAGGGAAGGGCTTGAGGCAAACCAGCTCGCCCTTGCCCTCGGTCAGGGGACGGCCGTTCTCGTCGAATACTGCCACCGCCATGCCGAGTTGCGGCGCCTGAATCTCGCCGCGCCAAACGGGGCCGATCGGATTGCCGCCGACGAAGCAGCCGACTATGTCGGTGCCCCCGGCGATCGACGACAGGCAGAGGTCCGCCTTGATGTGCCGGTAGACGTAGTCGAAGCCCTCGGGCATGAGCGGCGAGCCGGTCGAGGTGATGGTGCGCAGGCTGCCGAGGTCGTGGGTCGACTTGGGGTCGAGCCCGGCCTTGTTGAGCGCGTCGATATACTTCGCCGAGGTGCCGAACAGGGTGCCGCGCTCTGCCGCCATGTAGTCGAACAGGATATTGCCGTCCGGCGCGAAGGGCGAGCCGTCGTAGAGCAGGAGCGTGGCTTCCTGCGACAGCGCGCTGACCAGCCAGTTCCACATCATCCAGCCGCAGGTGGTGAAGTAGAAGACGCGGTCGCCCGGCTTCTCATCGCAGTGGAGATTGTGCTCGCTGATGTGCTTGAGCAGGGTGCCGCCCACGCCGTGCACGATGCACTTGGGCTTACCCGTGGTGCCCGAGGAATACATGATGTAAAGCGGCGCGTTGAACGCGACCCGCTCGAAGGCGATCTCGCCGGCGGGATGCGGCGCGACGAAATCGGCCAGGGTGACGGCGTTGGGGATCGCCGCCAAGTCCGGCGCGCCGGCGGCGCCGGCCTCGGCCAGGTAGGGCACCACCACGACCTGCGCGAGGCTCGGGAGCCGGGCGGTGAACTCGGCGACGCGGGCGAGCGAGTCGTGCGCCTTGCCATTGTAGAAATAGCCGTCCGGGCAGAACAGCACCTTGGGTTCGATCTGGCCGAAGCGGTCGAGCACGCCCTGAACCCCGAAGTCGGGCGAGCAGGACGACCAGACCGCGCCCAGCGAGCTCGCCGCCAGCATGGCCATCACCGTCTCGGGCATGTTGGGCATGAAGCCGGCGACCCGGTCGCCCGGTTCCACGCCGGCGGCCTTCAGCGCCTGGGCCAGGCGGGAGACGGTCTCGGCCATGTCGCGATGGGACACCCGCCGCTTGACCTTGTCCTCGCCCCAGAACACCAGCGCGTCGGTCTCGTCGCGCCGGCGCATCAGATTCTCGGCGAAGTTGAGCCGTGCCTCGGGAAAGAAACGGGCGCCGGGCATCCTGTCGCCCTCGACCAGGACCGGCCCGCGCTTGTCGCCGACGACGCCGCCGAAATCCCAGATCGCGTCCCAGAAGCCCTCGAGATCGTCGATGGACCAGGTGTAGAGGTCCTCGAAGCTGTCGAACGCGAGGCCGCGCTCGGCCCGAAGCCAGCGCATGAAGGCGGTCATGTTGCTCGCCGCCACGCGTTCGGCGGAAGGTTGCCAGAGCGGCGCGTCCATTCCCTGTCTCCTGCTTGACCTGCGGTGCCGTCGTGCCGGCGCGCCCGCTTTTGGCCTTGGAGTAACGGCCGTGCCGGGCAATGGCAACAGGCAAAGCCGGCGTGGGCCGAATGGTGCCCGGCCGGCCGCCCCGTGCATGGCACGCCTGCAAACTGGCCGCTGGTGGCACGGCCGGTCGCGGCCTAGGCTGCCGGACCATGACCGTCCAGTCGGAGACCTGGGCGCGCTTGCGGGCCATACCGGTGCCGGTCCAAGGCGCCCTCTACATGACGGGGGCGGCGTTCGGCTTCGCCGTGATGAACGCCATCATTCGCGAGCTGTCGCAGGCCCTCCACCCTTTCGAGATCGCGTTTTTCCGCAATCTCTTCAGCCTGCTGTTCATGCTGCCCCTGCTGTTTCGCGGCGGCGGCCTCGCGCTGCGCACTGAGCGGCTCGGCGCCCATCTGCTGCGCGCGCTGATCGGTCTGGGCGGCATGCTGGCGTGGTTCTCGGCGCTCGCCTCGCTGCCGCTGACCGAGGCGGTGGCGCTGAACTTCACGGTGCCGCTGTTCGCCACCATCGGCGCCGCCCTGTTCCTCGGCGAGGTGGTCGGCATCCGCCGTTGGAGCGCGACCGCGGTCGGTTTTCTCGGGGTGCTGATCATCCTGCGGCCCGGGTTCACCGAGATCACGCCGGTCATGAGCCTGCCGATCCTCGCCTCCCTGTTCATGGCGAGCGCGATGCTGATGGTGAAATCCCTGTCGCGCACCGAGACCGCCGGCACCGTGGTGCTCTACATGGTACTGATCGCCACGCCTTTGTCGCTGATCCCGGCGCTCTTCGTGTGGCGCTGGCCGGACACCACCGGCCTGCTCCTGCTGCTCCTGCTCGGCGGCATCGCGACCCTCGCCCATCTTGCCTTCTCGCGCGCCTGCGCCCGCGCCGACGCCTCGGCCGTCATCCCCTTCGACTACCTGCGCCTCCCCTTTGTCGGGGTGATCGGCTACCTCGTCTTCGGCGAGCTCTCCGATCTCTGGACCTGGGTCGGCGCCGGGGTGATCGCCGGCGCCGCGATCTACATCGCGCGGCGCGAAGCCCGTCTCGCACGGGCCGACGCGGCCCGGACGGCGGTCGCGATCACGCCCGACGTCCGGCACTGACGACCGTGCGCGACGGAGAACGACCTTCGCCGCCGGCCGCCGGCGCGCAGGCGGCCCGGGGCTGGTGGGCCGGTCTTTCGCCAAACCTGCGCGGCGCGGTCTGGATGACCTGCGCCGCCTTCGGCTTCACGCTCAACGGCGTGCTCGTCAAGTGGCTCGGCGCCGGCGGCATGAACCCCTTCCAGATCGCGCTCGCCCGCGCCGTCTTCGCGCTGGCCGCGGTGCTGCCCTTTGCCTGGCAGGCCGGTGCGCGCGTGTTCCGCACGCGCCACCCCGGGATTCATCTGGTGCGCGGGCTGGCCGGGGGCGGCGCCATGCTGTGCGGCTTCTACGCGCTGACCCGGCTGCCGCTCGCCGACGTCACCGCGCTCGGCTTCACCACGCCGCTGTTCACGATCGTGCTGGCGGTCCTGCTGCTCAAGGAGAAGGTGCGCTGGCGGCGCTGGAGCGCGACCGCGGTCGGCTTTCTCGGCGTTCTGATCATGCTGCGTCCGGGCGCCGGTGCGGTCGATCCGGCGGCGCTGGTGGCGCTCGCCATGGCCTTCGGGATCGCGCTCGCGGTCACCCTGGTCAAGCGCCTGCCGCCGGAGGAAAGCCGCATCACAATGCTGATGATCTTCTCGGTCGTCTCGATCCTGCTGGCGGCGGTGCCGGCGGTCGCCGTCTGGCGCCCACCGACCTGGCAGGAGTGGCTGCTGCTCGCGGCCGTCGGCGTGCACGGTCTCGGCGCCCAGTCGCTGATCATCCGCGCCTACCAGTCGGGCGAGGCGAGCTTCGTCGCGCCCTTCGAGTACAGCAAGCTGCTGCTGGCCGGCCTGCTCGGCTATCTCTTCTTCGCCGAACGGCCCGACCTTTGGAGCCTCGCCGGGGCGCTGGTGATCGTCGCCTCGACGCTCTACATCGCCCGGCGCGAGGCGGCACACGGGCGCCGGCCGACGCCGGGCGAGGGCTGATCCGCTCAGGCAGCGGCCGGCGGCGCCGACAGGATGAGCGCGAGAAGCGCGGCGCCGAGACAGAGGATCACCGCGGCCGTCAGCGGCCTTCGCAGGTGGCGGTACCAGGGCGGGGCGAGGCCGGCGGCGATCGCCCGCAGGTCGCCCCAGAACATGCCGGCGAAGCCGAGAATCATGACCAAAAGGCCGAAGTGCGGCGCCAGGGCGAGGGCGATCCAGGCGACCAGCGCCGGCACCACGGACCAGCCCAGCCGGCGCCAGGTCAGCGCGGCGGCGCGCACGCCGTGCGCGGCCGTGTCGCCTTCGGCCGGCGGCCGGCTGCCGACTCCGGCCAGGGCAAGGCCCCAATGCACCGCGCCCAGGAACGACAGGATGCAGGCGGCATAGAACAACAAGAGGTCGACCGCGAAGCGGTCCCATGGCGTCGGCAGGATCCAGGCGCCGGTCGCGCCGGCCAGGAACGGCAGCAGGCCGGCAAAGCCGAGCACCACCGGCGGCCGGGGAAGGTCGCGCAGGCGCGCACGCGCCGGCGTCATGTTTCTTCGCCGTCGGTCCGGCTGCGCGCGAGGGCGGCGCGGGCGCGCCGGCGGTGCTCGTCAGTGACGTGGGGCGCGAAGCGGCGCAGGGCGGCATAGAGCACCGCCGCATCGTCGGTGAAGCCGAGACCGGCGAGAAGATCGGGCACCATGTCGGCGGGCATGATGAAATAGGCCAGGGCCGCGAACAGGGCCGCCTTGGCCGCGACCGGGGTCGCCGGATCGCGCGCGGCGTAGTAGGCGGCGACCGCCTCGTCAAGAAAGGGCACGCGGTCGAGGTTGCCGGCCACCTTGTCCCAGAAGCCGCGCAGGACGGCGGTGCGGTCGCGCGCCAGACGCTCTTCGTCAATGTCCGCTGCGCCGGCCGGGGGCGCGTCGTCCTGGTCCTGCCCCATGCTGTCGAATATGGCCGCCGGGCCGGGCGCCTGCAACGGCGTGCGCCTCTGCCCGGTCGCCCGCGCCCCGCGCTTCTGCTATAGAGCGGCGCGATTCGCTCTTGTTGGGGGAGGCTAGCGAAGATGGACGTGAACGGCGTGGCCGCCATCGTGACCGGCGGCGGATCGGGTCTGGGCGCGGAGACGGCGCGTCACCTCGCGCGCGCCGGCGCGCGGGTCACGGTGCTCGATCTCGACACGGAAAAGCTCGAGGCGGTCGCGCAGGAGATCGGCGGCCTCGGCCTGCTCTGCGACGTCGCCGACGCCGCGGCGAGCGAGGCGGCGGTGGCCAGGGCGCGCGAGGCCCACGGTCCCTGTCGGGTGCTGGTCAACTGCGCGGGCATCGCGCCGGCCGCGCGCATTGTCGGGCGCAACGGCCCGATGCCGCTGGCCGATTTCGAGAAGGTGATCCGCGTGAACCTGCTCGGCAGCTTCAACATGCTGCGTCTGGCCGCCGCCGAGATGCTCGCCGAAGAGCCGCTCAACGACGACGGCGAACGCGGCGTGGTGATCTCGACCGCCTCGATTGCCGCCACCGAAGGCCAGCTCGGCCAGGTCGCCTATGCCGCGTCCAAGGCGGGCGTCATGGGCATGATGCTGCCGGCCGCCCGCGAGTTCGCCAAGCGCGGGGTGCGGGTATTGACCATCGCGCCGGGCCTCATCGGCACGCCGCTTCTGCTCAACATGCCCCGGGAAGTGCAGGACAATCTGGCCGCCCAGGTGCCCTTCCCCTCGCGCTTCGGCCGGCCCGACGAGTATGCCCGCCTGGTCCTCCACATGGTCGAGAACGCCATGCTGAACGCCGAGACCGTACGCCTCGACGGCGGCATGAGGATGCAATGATCACGCAACCATTGCGCGAATTTCTCCCGCCCGGGAAAAGGTCCGCCGGCCGCGATCGCGACGCTCAGCCGGCGAAGCTGTCCAGTCGCTTCGCGAGCTCGATGTCGCGGCGCGAGAGGCCGTTGCAGTCGTGGGTCGTCAGCACCACATCGACCTTGTTGTAGACATTGCTCCACTCCGGATGGTGGTCAAGCTTCTCGGCTGCCAGCGCCGCTCTGGACATGAAGCCCCAGGCCTGCGAGAAGGTCTTGAAGCGGTAGGTCTTGCGGATCGCGTCGCGGTCCTCCAGAGCGCTCCAGCCATCCAGTTCCTGAAGCGCCTCGGCGCGCTCCTCGGGGCTCAGCTTCTCGACCATCGGCGGCTCCTTCCGGCTGCGTCGGTTTAACCATAAGTTGCAACTTGGCGGTGCTTGGCGAGGCGGTCAAGTCGCGTTAGGTTGGGATCGTGGGTGGAGAGAGTCCGGTCGGGGCAGGCGACAGGACCGGCAACAAGGCCGAACAACGAGCCAACGAGCGGGCCGCGTAAACACAAAAAAGAGGTCACACAGCATGGCGTGGATGCATGATACCGGTCGATTCACCACTCCGCCGGCCATCGAGGTGTTCGAGGCGCTCGCGCGCGAAGCCTTCGCGACCATTCCCGACAGCTTCCGGCATATGCTCGGCGACGTGGTGATCCGGGTCGAGGACTTTCCCGACGATGCCACGCTCGAGGAGATGGACTGCGAGTCGCCCTTCGACCTGCTCGGCCTCTACCGGGGTGTCGACCTCACCCAGAAGAGCGTCGGCGACATGCCCGACGACGTCGACATGATCTATCTCTACCGCCGGCCGATTCTCGACTACTGGTGCGAGACCGGCGAAGATCTCGCCCATGTGGTTCGCCATGTCCTGATTCACGAGATCGGGCACCATTTCGGCTTTTCCGACGACGACATGGAGCGAATCGAGCTCGAGGCGAGCCCCGAAGCGGTTTTCTGACGACAACCGGGCAAGCGGCGAACCGGGCGCACCTGGCCGGCGTTGGTCTCTCGAGAGATCTTACGCTCGCACGAGGCGCAGCCCTGATCGAGATGCATCCTCACGGCGAACGGCAGCGGCCGCGCGGCCACGCCCACCATGACCATGGTGCGGTCGGCGCAGCCAACGAGCGCGCGGTCTTCTGGGCCTTCGTCCTGACCGCGGGCTTCATGGCGGTCGAGGTCGCCGGCGGCCTGATCACCGGGTCGCTCGCGCTTCTCGCCGATGCCGGCCACATGCTGACCGACGCGGTGTCGCTGGCCCTGGCCTGGGCCGGCTTTCGCGTCAGCCGCCGGCCCCACGACCGGCGGCGCACCTACGGCTACCATCGCTCTCAGGTGCTGGCCGCCTTCGTCAACGGCGCCTCGCTCATCGCCATCGTGGGCTGGATCGCGGTCGAAGCCGTTCTGCGCCTGTTCGAGCCGGTGCAGGTGATGGCGCCGGCCATGCTCGCGGTCGCCGTGCTCGGGCTGCTGGTCAATCTGGGCGCCTTTGTCATTCTGCGCCGCGGCGAGCGCGAAAATCTCAATATCCAGGGCGCGGCGCTCCACGTGCTCGGCGATCTGCTCGGCTCGATTGCCGCGATCGTGGCCGGACTGGTCATCCTGGCCACCGGCTGGATGCCGATCGACCCCCTGCTCTCGCTGCTGATCGCCGCACTGGTGCTGCGCAGCGCCTGGATGGTGGTGCGCCGCTCGGCGCACATCCTGCTCGAGGGCGCGCCGGACTGGCTCGACCGCGAGGCCTTCGAGGCCGAGCTGCGCGCGGCGGTGCCCGAGCTGCGCGGCGTCCATCACGTGCACGCCTGGATGCTGACCCAGGAACGCCCGCTCATGACCTTCCACGCAGAGGTCGCCCCCAACTCGGACCGCGATCGGGTGCTGCGCGCCATCACCGAGCTGGTCGAACGGCGCTACGGCGTCGGCCACGTCACCGTGCAGGTCGAGGCCGCCGGCTGTGCCGAGGAGACTGTGGCGCCGTCGCGGCCGGACTAGCGAAGCTCGGAGACCGGCAGCCGGCGCCGCGTCTTCTCGAACACCACGACCGAATCGTAAAAGAAGATCCC
>CAZDBC010000022.1:10698-16279 GCA_964503295.1 uncultured Kiloniellaceae bacterium
GGAAGTGGCGGCCGCCGACACGGCGCGCCCGGCGCCCGGTTAGACCAGATCCGCCACGCGCCGGCGCAGCGCGGGCAGAAGCTCGGCCTCGAACCAGGAATTGCGGCGCAGCCACGCCGTGTTGCGCCAGGAGGGATGAGGCAGCGGAAAGACCGCCGGGGCGAAGTCGCGCCAGGCAGCGACCGTCTCGGTCAGGCTGGCGCGCCGGCGCCGTCCCAGATAGTGGGCCTGGGCATAGAGCCCGACCAGAAGGGTCAGCTCGACGCCCGGCAGGGCGGCAAGCAGCCGTTCGTGCCACAGCGGTGCGCACTCCGGCCGCGGCGGCCGGTCGCCGCCGCGCGGGTCGCGGCCCGGATAGCAGAAGCCCATCGGCACGATCGCGACCCGGCGCTCGTCATAGAAGACCTCGGGCGAAAGCTGCAGCCAGTCGCGCAGGCGCGCGCCGGAGCGATCGTTCCAGGGAATGCCGCTCTCGTGCACCTTGGTTCCCGGCGCCTGCCCGACGATCAGCAGGCGCGCGCCCGGGCCGGCGCGCAGCACCGGGCGCGGCCCGAGCGGCAGATGGGCTGCGCAGTGGGTGCAGCCGCGCACCTCCTCGAGCAGCCGCGCGAGATCCTCGCCGGCCGTGCGGACAGGCGCGGTCACCGGCCGGCCAGCAGCTCGTCGACGAAGGCGGGCACCAGGCGTGCGGCGGGACCGTGCCGGCACTCGTGGAACAGGCTCGCGCCTTCCGAAGGCTCGAGATTGAGCTCGACGGTCTGCGCCCGCCCGCCGAGGCGCGCCTCCTGGACGAAGCCGGCCGCCGGGTAGACGTTGCCCGAGGTGCCGATCGAGACGAAGAGGTCGCAGGCGGCGAGCGCCTCGTAGATGCGCTCCATCTCGAGCGGCATCTCGCCGAACCAGACCACGTGGGGGCGCAGCGCGCCCTTGCGGCCGCTGGCCGGCGAGACGCTCTCGAGGGTCAGGTCCTCGCGCCAGTCGAAGACCTCGCCGCTGTCGAGACAGCGCGCCTTCAAGAGCTCGCCGTGCATGTGGATCAGGTTGCGCGTGCCTGCGCGTTCGTGCAGGTCGTCGATGTTCTGGGTGACGACCAGCACCTCGCCGGGAAAGTCGCGCTCCAGGCGCGCCAGCGCCTCGTGTGCCGCGTTCGGCCGCACGTCGGCGTTCAGCAGGCCGCGCCGGCGCGCGTTGTAGAAATCGTGGACCCGCACCGGGTCCCGCGCGAAGGCCTCGGGGGTCGCGACGTCCTCGATGCGCACCTTCGACCAGATGCCGTCGGCGTCGCGAAAGGTCTCCAGGCCCGATTCCTTGGAGATGCCGGCGCCGGTCAGGACGACGATGCGCTCGGCGGCGGGGCGGATCGCCGCGCGGCTTGGTGCTTGTGCCATGGCGGGCGCGATTATAGACAGCAGGGACCGAGACGCGAGTCCCCGTATTGGCTCGTATTGGCCCGTATTGGAGAGGCGCTGGAGAACATGGCTTCATCCGTCCTGTTCGTGTGCACCGGCAACATCTGCCGCTCCCCGATCGCCGAGGGCGTGCTGCGAACCCGGCTGACCGCGGCCGGACTCGACGGCCGGGTCGAGGTCGATTCGGCCGGCACGCACGGCTACCACGTCGGCGAACCGCCCGACGACCGCGCGGTCGCGCGGGCGGCGCGACGCGGCTACGACATCGCGGGCCTGCGCGCGCGCAGGCTGGCGCCCGAGGACTACGGGCGCTTCGATCTGCTGCTCGCCATGGACCGCGGCCATCTCCAGATCATGCGCCACCTCTGCCCGCCGGAACGCGCCGACCGCCTTGCGCTTTTTCTCGATTTCGCGCCCGAGGATAGCGGTCTCAAGGGACGCGAGGTTCCCGACCCCTATTACGGCGCGGGCGACGACTTCGAGCGCGTGCTCGACCTGGTCGAGCACGGTTGCGAGGGCCTGCTCGCCCGCCTCGGCCGGTGACGGCTGGCGCCGGCCCGGCGGACGTACGGCTGGCGCGGCGCATCGAGGCGCTGGTCGGTGCCCCGGTCGCCCGTCTTGCCCCGCTCGGCGGC
The DNA here is from genome assembly GCA_964503295.1 of uncultured Kiloniellaceae bacterium. Taxonomy (GTDB): domain Bacteria; phylum Pseudomonadota; class Alphaproteobacteria; order Kiloniellales; family Kiloniellaceae; genus CAZDBC01. The sequence goes on from CAZDBC010000022.1 coordinate 12,743, forward strand.
GGCTGCATTGCCGAGGTACGGCGCATCGAGTTCGCGGATCCGGCGCAGCGTCCGCTGGTCGCCAAGCTGGATGCCGAGGGACGCCTGGCCGTCGAGGGCTGGATGCTCGACTATCTCGCCCGGCGCAGTGCGCTGCCGGTGCCGCGCGTCGTCCACTGCGACGATCACCTGCTGCTCATCGACTACCTCGCGCACGACGGCCGCCTCGGCGCGGCGGGAGAACGCCACTGCGCCGAGCTGATCGCCGCGCTGCACGCGATCTCCGCGCCCCGATTCGGGCTCGAGCGCGACACCGTGATCGGCCCGCTGCCCCAGCCCAACCCCGAGAGCGACGACTGGATCGCCTTCTTCCGGGAGCAGCGCCTGCTCGCCATGGGCCGGCGCGCGCTCGACGCGGGCACCCTGCCGTCCGAGGTCTTCGCGCGGCTCGAGGCCTTCGCGGGACGGCTCGCCGATTTCCTGCCGTCCGGGGTGCGGCCGTCGCTGTTGCACGGCGATCTCTGGGCCGGCAACATTCTCGCTCACGGCGGGCGTATCGTCGGCTTCGTCGACCCGGCGATCTACTACGGTCACGCCGAAATGGATCTCGCCTTCGCCACGCTGTTCGACAGCCTGGGCGAGGCCTTCTTCGCGCGCTACCGCGAGCTGCGCCCGCTCGAGCCCGGCTTCTTCGAGGCGCGGCGCGACATCTACAACCTCTACCCGCTGCTCGTGCACGCGACCTTGTTCGGCGCCGGCTACGGCGCCGCGGTCGCGCGCATCCTGGAGCGCTACGGCTGAACCCGTCCTACAGCGAGGCGGTGGCCGGCGCGGTCAGCGGATAGACCGCCTCGGCGCGGTAGATCGGCCCCGAGCTCGAGTTGTAGCTGGAGAACAGCACGAACTGCTGGACCTGAAACGGCGGCAGGCGCAGCGGCGAGTTATTGACGAAGTAGTTGCCCAGTTTCTCGCCGGGATGGTTGCGAAAGCGTGCGAGCGTGACGTGCGGCTTGTACTTGCGCCGCTCGGGCCGCGCGCCGGCGCGCTGCACCGCCTGCTCGACCCGTTCGCGCAGCGCCATCAGCTCCGGGTTGGGGTCGACCCCGACCCACAGGCTGCGCAGCTTGTGGTCCTCGCCGAACTGGCCGAGCCCGGCGAGCGACAGCATGAAGGCCGGCCAGGTGATGCGCGACAGCGTGTCGTCGAGGTCGTTCGCGAGATGGCGGTCGACCTCGCCGATGAAGCGCAGGGTAAGATGCAGGCTGTCGGCGTCGACCCAGCGTGCGCCAGGGATGCCCCGGCAAACCTCCGCCAGTTGCTCCTGAATGTGGTCGGGCAGGTCGAGCGCGACGAACAGGCGCATGGCGGACTCTCCTCTCGTTTGCAGCCGCTGCGGCCGGTTCGGGCGCCGTCCGCGGCGTGGTTCACGGACAGGGATAGGTGTAGACCCCGTGAATCTCCTCGAGACCGTCGAGCACCGCTCGGTCCAGTGTCAACTCGGCGGCGGCGACATTGTTGCGCAGCTGATCCATGCCGGTGGCGCCGATGATCGCGGCGGTAGCGAAGGGGCGCGAGACGACGAAGGCGATCGCCATCTGCGCGGGATCGAGCCCGTGCGCAGCGGCGAGGTCGACGTAGGCGCGGATCGCGCGCTCCGCCTGCGCGCCCTGGTAGCGCCGGTTGTCCGGCCACAGGGTCAGGCGCGCGCCGGCCGGCCGGCGGCCGTCCAGGTACTTGCCGGTCAGGGTGCCCGCGGCGACCGGCGCATAGGCGAGAAGGCCGCAGTCCTCGCGGACGGCGACTTCCGCAAGGCGCGTCTCGAAGCTGCGGTTGAGCAGGGAATAGGGGTTCTGGACGCTGGCCACGCGCGGCCCGTGCCCCGCCTCGGCGAGCTGCAGGAACTTCATCACGCCCCAGGGGTTCTCGTTCGACAGCCCGACCGCGCGCACCTTGCCAGCCTTTACGACGACGTCGAGCGCGGCCAGCGTTTCTTCGATCGGCGTCATGTCCTCGTCGGGGTCGGCGACGAAGTCGAGCCGGCCGAAGGTGTTGGTCGAACGGTCCGGCCAGTGGAGCTGGTAGAGATCCACGTAGTCGCAGCGCAGCCGCCTGAGCGAGGCGTCGAGCGCGGCGGTGATGTGCGCGCGCGTGTGGCGCGTCGCGCCGCCGCGGATGTAGGGAAAGCGCGTGCGCCCGGGGCCCACCACCTTGGTGGCGATCACCACGCGGTCGCGCCCGCCGCGCGCGGCCAGCCAGTTGCCGATGATCTCCTCGCTGCGCCCGTAGGTCTCGGCGCGCGGCGGCACGGCGTACATCTCGGCGGTGTCGATGAAGTTGATGCCCCTGTCTCTGGCGTAGTCGAGCTGCTCGAAGGCCTCGGCCTCGCTGTTCTGCTCGCCCCAGGTCATGGAGCCGAGACAGAGCGCGCTGACCCGGATGTCGCTGCGGCCGAGCTGGCGGTATTGCATGGGATCCCCGAGCGAAGAGCGAAGCGGGCGTGCGGACGGGCCGCGCATTTCGTGCGCGGCCCGGCGACGCGGTCAAAGGAACAGGGTCAGGACCCCTGTATAGCCATAGAGGCGGTTGTTGCAAATCTCGCCATTGGCGAAGAAACCGACCAGCGGCAGGTCGCCGAGGCGCTCGCGCAGCACGGCGAGCTCGGCCGAATCGGGCCCGAACAGGTGACGGCCGCGCGCCACGCAGGAGACGTAGACCGCGGCCTTGGCATTGTCGCCCGCGCGGCGGATCACGTCGTCGAGCATGCGATCCAGGTCGGTGCGCGCGCTGTCGTGGTCGCGGCGGCAGAACATGATCGCCCGGTCCTCCTCGACCGGTTCGCCAACCGAGATCCAGCCCTTGTCCAGGTCGAGCGCGATCAGATTGCGCACCAGATAGTCGCCGGTATCGCTGCCGGCGATCGGGAAGCCGGCGAAGATATAGCCGCCGATGCGCGAGAGGTCGCGCGCCAGCAGCTCGCCGATGTCCTCGCGCAGGACGTCGAGTGCCGGACGCCCGTCGATTTCCATGATCACGTTGCCGCGACAGCGGCCGACGAGGCGCTGCGGCCCGATCGGCGAGCAGCCCTGGCTGAGGCCGGTGACGACCAGCTGCCGGGAGGCGAACAGCACGCCCGACACGCCGCCCTCGCCGATCCCGTCGGCGACCTGCGGAAAGTCAGGTCCCTGCGCGGCGCTCAGCCCGCCGACCAGGAAGGCGCCGCTGTCGCGCGCCAGCTCCTCGATCAGCACGGCCAGCCGCCGGTTGCGCGGATCGCCGTGGACGAGACCCAGAATCGGCTTGTGCCGGTCGATCCAGGCGGCGTGGGCGGCGTGGAACCGGGACAGGCCCTCGTCCTCGACCGGCGCGAAGATGCGAAAGCCGTCTTCGGGCAGGGCGCCCACCAGAATGCTGAGCGCCGGACCGTCGTAGTGCTCGCGGCCGCTCGCCGCCACGCAACACGGCGAAGATGGCGGTGGCTAGCGGCAAAAGGCCGATGAAGACAATGGAGTGCGCCGAGGTGACATGTTCGAGCGCCAGCGCGGTCAAAAGCGGAAAGCC
>CAZDBC010000023.1:0-15948 GCA_964503295.1 uncultured Kiloniellaceae bacterium
GGTGCGCTTTTGGCGGATGCCGGACGGAAAGGCGCCATACGGCAAGTGCAAGACTGCTGTAACGAGAGAGGTGCTGATGACGGCCACGACGTTGAACGAGATCGCACGGGCTCTGGTGGCGCGCGGCAAGGGCATTCTCGCGGCCGACGAGAGCTCCCCGACGATCAAGAAGCGTTTCGACAGCATCGGTCTGGAGTCGACCGAGATCAGCCGGCGCGACTATCGCGAGATGCTGTTCAGCACCGCCGGCGCGGAACAGCATATCAGCGGCGTGATCCTCTTCGACGAGACGATCCGCCAGCAGGCGGCCGACGGCACGCCGCTGGTCGAGTTGCTGAAGGACCGCGGCGTCATCCCCGGGATCAAGGTCGACAAGGGCGCCAAGCCGCTGGCGCTCCATGACGGCGAGACGGTCACCGAGGGTCTGGACGGCCTGCGCGACCGGCTCAACGACTACGCCAAGCTGGGCGCCAAGTTCACCAAGTGGCGCGCCGTCTATCGCATCAGCGAGGAAACGCCGAGCCCGGCCTGCATCTCGACCAATGCCCACGCGCTCGCGCGCTACGCGGCGCTGTCGCAGGAAGCCGGCCTGGTGCCGATCGTCGAGCCGGAGGTTCTGATGGACGGCGACCACGACATCTCGATCTGCCAGGCGGTGACCGAGGAGGTACACTACAACGTGTTCTCCGAACTGGTGCTTCAGGGCGTCACCTTCGAGGACATGCTGCTCAAGCCGAACATGGTCATCTCGGGCGAGGACTGCCCGGATCAGGCAGGTGTTGCCGAGGTGGCGCGGCGCACGGTGGAAACCCTGCTGCGCACCGTGCCCGCGGCCGTTCCGGGCATCGTGTTCCTGTCCGGGGGCCAGTCGGACGAGATCGCAACCCGCCATCTCGACGCCATGAACAAGCTGCGCGACGAGATGACGATCCCCTGGGCGCTCAGCTTCTCCTACGGGCGCGCACTGCAGGCCGCGCCGCTCATGATCTGGGGCGGCAAGCCGGACAACGTGGCCGCGGCCCAGGCCGCCTACCTGGAGCGCGCCAAGGCCAACGGCGCCGCGGCGACGGGCACCTACGGCTGAGACAGGCAGACGGACAGACCACCGACTGAAAACGACTGACGCGACGGCAAGGGACGGAGTGTGACATGCCTCTTCGGGTAGCGATCAACGGCTTTGGGCGGATCGGCCGCCTGGTGTTTCGCGCCGCGATGGAATCCGGACGCAAGGATCTGGAGTTCGTGGCGATCAACGATCTCGGTACGGCCGAAGCGAACGCGCGTCTGTTGAGGCACGATTCCGTGCACGGCGCCTATCCGGGCAAGGTCGAGGCCACCAAGGACAGCCTGAAGGTCGACGGCCACAAGGTGAAGGTCTTCGCCGAGCGCGACCCCGCGGCCCTGCCCTGGGGCAAGCTCGACGTCGATCTGGTCATGGAGTGCACCGGCCTGTTCACATCGCGCGAGGCCGCGGCCAAGCACCTGGAGGCGGGCGCCAAGCGCGTTCTGGTCTCGGCGCCCTGCAGCGATGCCGACATCACCGTGGTCTACGGCGTCAACAGTGACAAGCTGCGCAAGAGCCACAAGGTCGTGTCGAACGCCTCGTGCACCACCAACTGTCTGGTGCCCGTTGCCTACGTCCTGCACAACGCGATCGGTATCGAGCGCGGCTTCATGACCACCATCCACTCCTTCACCGGCGATCAGCGCACGGTCGACACCCTGCACAAGGACGCGCGGCGCGCGCGCGCGGCGTCCCTCTCGATGATTCCGACCTCGACCGGCGCGGCGCGCTCGGTCGGCCTGGTGATGCCGGAACTCAAGGGCAAGCTCGACGGCACCTCGATCCGGGTGCCGACGCCCAACGTCAGCCTGATCGACCTGACCTTCACCGCCAAGCGCAAGACCTCCGCCGAGGAGGTCAACGCGGCCGTGGTCAAGGCGGCCAAGGGCAACCGTCTGAAGGGCATCCTGGAGACCACCGACGAGGAGCTGGTCTCGGTCGACTTCAACCACAACCAGGCGAGCTCGACCTTCGACCTGACCCAGACCCAGGTCCTGGAGGAGCGTTTGGTGCGCGTCCTCGCCTGGTACGACAACGAGTGGGGCTTCTCCAACCGCATGGCCGACACCGCCGTGGCCATGGGCAAGCTGATCTAGCGCCGGACATGGCGACCGTCTGACGCCGGCGCCGCACTGCGCCCCCAAGGCATGGCCGGCGAGCTCTACCTGGTCTTGAATGCCGGCGACGACGCGGCGCAGCCCGCGGCCGCCGCCGGGGCTCTTGCCGCGGCGCTGTCCGGCGGCCCGGTCGCGTCGGTCCTGCTGCGCGCGACCCATTTGTCCGACCCGCTCCAGCGCCGCTGGATCGACGCGCTGCGTCCGGTCGCGCAGGAGGGGGGCTGCGCATTTCTGATCGAGGATCGGCCCGATCTTGCATCCGAACTCGGCTGCGACGGCGTCCATCTGACGTTGAACGAACTTGCGGTGGCCTTCAGCCGGCGCGCGCTCGGCAGCGACATGATCGTCGGTGCCCTGTGTGGACGCTCGCGCCATCGCGCCATGACGGCCGGCGAGCAGGGCGCCGACTACGTCGGCTTCGCGCTCGGCGAGGAGGATCGGGACGGCGAGGAGGACGAAACGGACGGCCTGGGGCTGCTCGCCTGGTGGCAGGAGATGATGACCCTGCCGTGCGTCGCCTTCGGGGCGCGCGACCTCCAAGACGGCCTGCGCCAGATGCGTGCGGGCGCCGACTTTCTGGCGCTGGACCGACCGGTCTGGGACGACCCGCGCGGCCCGGAAGCGGCGGTCCGCGACATCACTGAGCGTTTGCGCCGGTTGTGAGTCCGGATCGAAAGTGACAACCGTCCCGCCACCGCGGGGCCGGGCGGCCTCAAGATGTTGTCGCCGGCGACGCCGTTAGCCATAGGGACCGGCCTTTTCTAGGGCAGCGGCCAGTTCGGCTATTCCGCCGCTCCGTCAAAGCCGCTAATCTTGTGCCGTGGGGAGCGGGACAGGCGAGACATGGCGGAACATCCGAGAGATGGCCGCATCATCGAACGGGTGATGCAGGCGGTGGAAGCTGCGACCGAAGGCAGCCCGGAACTCGATTGCATGGTCTCCTACGCCATCGAGCACGCGCGCGGCGAGGCCGACGACGTGACCATGAAGCTGCTGGTCATGGAGGGTTATTCCTGGGACGTCATCTCGGCCCTCTGGGACGTCAAGGTGCCCCCCTTCACGCAGTCGCTGGACAGCAGGATCGAGGGCGAGAACATCACCCTGACCATGTGGTCGGAGCGCCGCGGGAAGTGGGTGGCCGTGCAGCGCAGTCGCAACGGCGAGGATTTCATCGGCTGGGCCAAGAACGAGATTCTGGCGCGCCGGCTCGCGGCGCTGAAGGCCATCGTGGCACGCCTGCAGGCCGAGCGGACCTCGCAGAGCCCGGCGCAGCGCGAAGCGGAGCCGCGAAGCGCGCCCGACCCCGCCGGCGCCGGCCTTCAGAAGCCGGCGTCGCGCCCAACCGCAGCGGCGACCGGCATCAGCCACGGCAGCGGTTCCAACGGCGCCGAGGCCGAAAATTGGCGCGTTCTCTTCTAGACGGTCCGCGGGGCATTCCGAAATGATGGTTGCCACCGGCTAATGCATGAGGCGCTCGTTCAGACGGGTGCAGATGCATCGCCGCCCTACGTCATCGTGGTCGGCAGCGAAAAGGGCGGAACCGGGAAGTCGACGACCGCGGTTCACCTGGTGGTGGCTCTTCTCAAGCTCGGCTTTCGCGTCGGTGCGGTGGATCTCGACGCCCGCCAGGCCACGCTTGCCAGCTTTTTCGAGAACCGCAGCGCCTTCGCCGCCACCAGCGGCCGCCGCCTCGAACTGCCGGTCTGGCGCCGCATCGAACGCTCGCAGGCGGCCGATCGGTCCGCGGCCGAGACGGAAGAGCGCGGCGCCTTCGAACGGGCGCTGGGCGAGCTTGCCGACCGGCACTTCGTTGTCATCGACACCGCCGGCAACGATTTGCATCTCTCGCGGCTCGGCCATGCCGCGGCCGATACCCTGATCACGCCGCTCAACGACAGTTTCCTCGACATCGCCGTGCTCGCCCGAATCGACCGCGACAAGCGCGAGGTCCAGGCGCCCAGCGTGTACAGCCGCATGGTGTGGGAGCAGAACAACCACCGCATCGTCGCCGGCCGTCAGCCGATCGACTGGATCGTCGTGCGCAACCGGCTGGCCCACATCGAGGCCCGGAACATGCGCGAGATCGGCCGGTTGCTGGAGGTTCTGGCACACCGCATCGGCTTTCGCCTGGCACCGGGCATCGGCGAGCGAGTCGTGTTCCGGGAGCTGTTCCTCAAAGGGCTGACGGTTCTCGACCTGCCCGAGGAGCCGGGCGCGGAGTCGGCCCCCCAGGGCTCGGCCCCGCAGAGCTCGGCCAGTCAGGCAGCCGCCCGCCAGGAGATCGAGGCCCTGCTGCGCACCGTGGGAGTGGTGGGCGAGCCCGAGCCGGCCGCCGGGTGACAGCCACTCAGTTCTTGACGACCAGGCAGTCCTGGCCGCCGGCCTCGAGCTCGCGACAGAGGGTACGGGCATCGGCGAGGCTTGGCAGCGGGCCGCCGCGGATGCGGAAATAGGTGCCGGCGCCCGCGACGTCGGCCTGGTCGACGCGCAGGCCGAGCGGCGTCAACAGCTCTTCGAACTCGGCCAGCAGCCGCTCGCGCTCGCGCGCGGCATCCTCCGCCGAGCGGACCGATGCGATCTGGATGTCATAACCGCCGGTTGCGCCCGGCGCATCGGCCTGGTCGCGGGATCCGGCCTCGGCTTCGGCCCCGTCGGGCTTGCGCGCGGGCACGGGCGCAGCGGACGGCCCCGCGCCCTCCGGCGCAGCGGCGTCCGGGTCGGGCCCGGACAGCGGTACGCCCTCGCCATCCGGCGGCGCGGACGCGCCGGCGGCTCCACCGACTTCGGCCGCCGGCAGGCCTTCCAGCCTCCCGTTCAGTGCCCGGGCGTCGACCCCCTCCTCGCCGGCGGGCGCGGCGAGGCCGGCGTCCTCCTCGGGCGCGGGCCTGGCGCCGGTATCGGATGCGGGCTGGTCCGCCGAATCGACCGCGGGCACGGCGATGCCGCCCTGCTCGCTCTTGGGGACCAGGCTGAAACGGTTGTCACCAGGGGTCACCGCGGTTCCGGGCAGCAAGAGCCATTGGCCGACGCCGTCCGCGGTTACCGTGCCAATCGGTTCGCCATTGTTGAGCACGATCCACTCGCTGTAAGGCGGCGCGCGGCCGGCAAGCAGGGAATCGCCGTCGGGCTCGATGCGCACCACGTCGAAGCTCGCCACCGGCTCCGGCGCAAGCTGCGGTTCGCCTGTCGACGACGCATCCTGGAGGGGCCTGCCGTCATCGGGCGCTGGAGCCGCGGTCTCCGCCGGAGCAGCGTCGCCGGGAATCGCTTCCGCGACCTGAGGCGTATCGGCCGGCTCGGCCGTCGCCGTCGTCGCCGCGGGCTCCGAGCGCGGCTCCGTTGCCGGTGCGAGGGCCAGCTCGGCGCCCCGGCGCCCCGGTTCCGACAGGACGAAATAGAGGCCGAGGCCCACCGCAAGCCCGGCGACCGCAACGGCCGCGGCGAGCGGCCAGGAAAAGCGCCGCGGCGACGCCGGGACCGGCACGACGTCCGGTTCTCTGGTGTCCGCCGCAGGCGCGCTCCTGTCCGGCGCGGCGTCGTCCGCCGTCGCCGGCTTCGCCGCGACCGCAGACTCTCCCGGCGCGGTTGCGGCGCCGGCCCCCGCGGCCTTCGCCGCGGCAGCCTGTTCCGCGGGACGGACATGATTGCGCGGGAGGTCGCACAGCTCGAGGCTGGCGGCGGGCGGCGGCTCGCCCTCGCCGGCGGTCTCGCAGACGCTGTCGTCGGCTTCCTCGCCGTCCTCCGCCGCGCCGTCCGACAGCGGTTCGGACCCGGACCCTGGCGAACCGGCCGGCAGATCCTCGGCGCGAACGCCCGACTCATCCGGTTCGGGCGCCGGTCCGCCGTCCGGCGCGGGCCCGCCCGCGGCCGCCGGCGCTCCGGAGCCCGGCTCTTGAGAGGCCGGCCGCGGCGGCGGTCCGGGCACCAGGGCGATGACCGGCGCTTCGCCGCGTTGCGGCTCGGCAAGCTCGGTGCTGGCCGGGGTTGCGGCCCCCTTGCGGGCGAACAGTTCGGAGGTCAAGGACGCGGCCTTCCGCTGCGTCATGGTCAGGCGCGGCCTCCGGCCTTGGCGTCGGAGAAGGTAGCGCCGGCCGGCACCGTGAGCGGAAGGGTCGGCAGGCGGACCGGCCGCAGGAATCCCTTGAGGCGCGCCCTCAGATAGTCCCACAGCTGAGCGATCTCGTCGGAGGACTTGGAGTCCCCGGGCAGTTCCATGACCGTCCGGCCATCGATCATGCTGGCTGCGAAGTCGACGCGCTGATGGATGATCGACGGCGCCAGCGGGCCGTGCTGCGACAGCACCTGTATCGCTTCGCCGGTGATGCGCGCCCGGGCAGTCGCCCCGTTGATCACGAAGATGAGCGGCTTGCCGAGATGTTCGACGAGCTCCATGGTCGCGCCGACCGAGCGCAGGTCGTGCGGGCTCGGCCGGGTCGGAATCACCACCAGGTCGGCGACCTTGATGACCTCGCCGATGGTCGAGGTGAGCGCCGGCGGGGTGTCGATCACCACCAGTGCGATACCGTGACGGTCGAGTTCGGCGATGTCGTCGGCGAGGCGCGCTATGGCGGTCTGGACGAAGACCGGCGTCGGCGCCAGGCGTTCGTTCCACCAATCCGCCAGGCTGCCCTGCGGATCGACGTCGACCAAGCCGACCGGCCCGTCGCCGGTACGCTCGGCCTGGACCGCCAGATGCCCCGCCAGGGTGGTCTTGCCCGAGCCGCCCTTTTGCGACGCCAAGACTACGACTTTCACTGCCACAGCCCCCCGTAGCGACTTTCGCGGAACGAAGCGACTCGCCGCGCGTTTCGAGTCTGTCCCGCGCCCACCTACTACTAAAGTTAATCTTTCGTTAACGATGTACTATATCTAGCGTGTCCCGGACAAGACGAAGCTGAAAGCGGCGGCAAAAACAGCCCTGCCTGCGTCGTTGCGGGGCCCCGGGCAAGCTGATAGCTTCCGCGCGCCGCGCCCGCGGAGCGCCGGCCATCTGCCTCGATCAATCCGGATTCAGCCGTCATGAAGATCAACGGGAACGCGATCCGACCCGGGAACATCATCGAGCACAAGGGGCGCCTGTGGCGTGCCGTGAAGACGCAGCATACCCAGCCCGGCAAGGGTGGCGCCTACCTGCAGGTCGAGCTCAAGGACATTCGCGACGGCACCAAGCTGAACGAACGATTCCGCGCCAGCGAGGACGTGGAGCGGGTGCGCCTGGACCAGCGCGACTACCAGTTTCTCTATGCCGAAGGCGACATGCTGACCTTCATGGACACCGACAGCTACGAACAGATCACGGTCAGCGGCGACCTGGTCGGCGAACCCGTCGCTTTCCTTCAGGAAGGCATGATGGTGACCATCGAGTCGTTCGAGGATGAACCCCTCAACGTGCAGCTGCCCGAGACCGTGGTGATGGAGGTCGTCGAGGCCGATCCCGTGGTCAAGGGGCAGACCGCGTCCTCATCCTACAAGCCGGCACGCCTGGACAACGGCGTACGCATCATGGTGCCGCCGCACATCGAGTCGGGCACCCGCGTCGTGGTCAACACGGCCGACGGAAGCTACGTCGAACGCGCGAAGGACTGAGCGATCGGTCCCGCACGGCGCGCCCAGTGTACGCGCACGCCAGGAGTCTGAGCGCATGGCCGTCAAGTCGGCGCTGATCAACGTGATGACCAAGGCGGTCATGCAGGCCGCACGCAAGCTCAAGCGCGACTTCGGCGAGGTCGAGAATCTGCAGGTCTCGCGCAAGGGACCGGCCGACTTCGTGTCCGCCGCCGACCTGAGGGCCGAGCAGACTTTGCACGAGGAACTGGCGCGCGCGCGACCGGACTATGGGTTCCTGATGGAAGAGTCGTGCAAGCGCGCCGCGCCGCGCCCGGGCGACGGGCGCCGCCGCTGGGTGGTCGATCCGCTCGACGGCACCAGCAACTTCCTCCACGGCCTGCCCCACTTCGCCATCTCGGTGGCGGTGCAGGAACAGGACGACTTCGTCGCCGGTGTCGTCTATGACCCGATCAAGGACGAACTGTTCCACGCCGAAAAGGGCCAGGGCGCCTTCCTGAACGACCGTCGGCTGCGGGTTTCGGCGCGCGACCAGCTCTCCGAGGCCTTGCTGGCGAGCGGCATGCCGTTTCTCGGGCACGGTGACCGCGCGGTGTTCCTGGAGGAGTTGGACCGGGTCATGTCGGCTACCTCGGGGGTGCGGCGTTGGGGCACGGCCTCGCTCGACCTCGCCTATGTCGCCGCGGGCCGTTTCGACGGTTTCTGGGAGCGCGATCTCTCGCCCTGGGACGTGGGCGCCGGGGTGGTCCTGGTGCGCGAGGCCGGCGGCTATGTCAGCGAGATCGACGGCGCGCCGCACAGGCCCGACAGTCCCAGCATCCTGGCCGGCAACGACCGGCTGCACGCAGCGCTGATCCGGCTTCTCGCCGGCGCCGGCTGACCTACCGCCGCCCCTCGCTTTGCCGTGAAAAAGCCGAGATTCCCAAAGAAGTTGTCGTAATGTCCATGTCGTCTTACTGTAGCGCCGCGAACGACTGGGGGGCCGTCGTACGGGGACTGGAAGCTATGGCCGAACGATCAGACCATAGATCGTCGACTCGCGGCGCCGGGCTTGCGCGGCTCGGCCGCGCAAGTCGCCGTACCGCCCCGCTGGCGGCCGTCGCAACGGCGGCGGTCCTTTTGGCATCGGCTCAGGGCGAGGCCCAGGTCGCGGCCTCGCGCAACAGTCAGGTCTTCGTCAATAATCAGGTGCTGAACTCGCTCGGCCCGGGCGGCGCGCCCTACGGCGCAGCACCGGGCGTGCCCTACGGCTACGGCGGCGCCGGCTACGCTGGTGCCCCATACGGCACACCTTATGGCACGCCCTATTCCGGCGGCGCCTACGGCGGCGCGCCTTACGGTGCCGCCCAGGGTCCCTATGTCAGCCGGCCGGGCACGCTGCTGTTCCCGCCGGCGCGCAAGCCGCGCAGCGAGGTGCTGCCCGCCGCCCGTCAGGCCCTGGCCGGCGCCGCACCCCGACTGACCGCGCCGGGCAGCGCCGCACCGGCACAGGGCCCCGGCGGCACGCGCTCGCGCCTGTTGGTCCCGCTGCCGGGCACGCAGGGGCAGCCCTCGGGTGCCCAACAGCCGCCCGCGCCGGCCGAGCGGCCCGAACCGCCGCAGCCCGCGGCGCCCGAAGTGGCCGAGCGCAGCGCGCCGCCCATGCCCGAGTTGCCCACCTCCGGCACCACCATGGCGCGCAACCAGCCGCGCCGCCGCCGCCGCCCGAGCTCGAGATGCCGGCCACGCCGCAGCCACCGGCGCCCCCTGCGCCCGAATCCGAAGCGCCCGAACCCGAAGCGGCCGAGGCCGCGGAGAGTCCGCCGCCGCCCCCGGCGCCCGTCGAGCCGGTCGAGACCCAGACCGCCGCGGCCGTGCCTGGCGTGGAGGTCGACGGCGACATGAGCATCATGTTCGAAGGGGAGTCAGCCGAGCTGTCCGACGAGGCGCGCGGCAAGCTGCTCACCTTGGCCCAGGACCTCTTGTCCGACCAATCGAAGCGGATTCAGCTGCTGGCCTTCGCCAGCGACACCGACGGCAGCGCGAGCCGGGCCCGCCGCCTGTCCCTGTCACGCGCACTGGCGGTGCGGGCCTATCTGATCGAACAGGGCATCGAATCGACCCGCATGGACGTTCGCGCTCTCGGCAACCGCTCGACCAGTGGACCGCCCGATCGCGTCGACATCGAACTTGCGGCGTCCTGACGCCGGCTCGCCGTACCGGCGCGCGATACCCGCCGGAGCCGGCCGGATGATGCGCAGGTCTTGCTCGAACCGGCGGTCCGGATTGCGCCCACCCTCGCGCCGCCCACGGCCGGCGCAACGTTACCTTTAGACGTTCGCTCTAAAAAAGGCTCATGTCCGGCCCCAAGCGTTTCCTCTTCCGGATGGTGTTCTTCCTGGTGATCGTCGCGGCGGTCGCCGGCGCGCTCTATCCGCAACTGCAGGCGGCCTTCATGGCCAACGCCTTGTTCAACGGCATGATCCTGGGCGTGCTGCTGCTCGGCGTGATCTACATCTTCCGCCAGGTCGTCATGCTCAACCCGGAGGTCCAGTGGCTCGACCGCCTGAAGCGGGAGACCCAGGGCGGATTGCGCGTGCCCCAGACGCTGTCGTCGGAGCAGGCGCCGCGCCTGCTCGGGCCCATGGCGCGCATGATGGGCGACCGCGGCGGCCGGCTCAGCCTCTCGACGGTGTCGATGCGCACCCTGCTGGACAGCATCCAGATCCGGATCGAGGAATCGCACGAGATCTCGCGTTACCTGATCGGCCTGCTGATCTTCCTCGGCCTGCTCGGCACCTTCTGGGGCCTGTCGACCGCGGTGCAGTCGATCGCCGAGGCGATCTCCGGCATCAGCGCCAACGCGCAGGAGCCGACCGAGCTGTTTCAGGCCATCTGGGGCGGCATTCAGCCGACCATGCAGGGCATGGGCACCGCCTTCAGCTCGTCGCTGTTCGGCCTGTCGGGCTCGCTGGTGCTCGGTTTCCTCGAGCTGCAGGCCGGCCAGGCGCACAACCGTTTCCTGAACGATCTCGAGGAGTGGCTGTCGGGCGTCACCAAGCTGTCGAGCGGCGGGCCGGTCGGCGACGGCGAGCAGTCGGTGCCGGCCTACATCCAGGCCCTCCTGGAAAACACCGCCGACAGCCTGGATCAGCTCCAGCGCACGCTGGCGCGCGGCGAGGAGCAGCGCAGCGCCTCCAATGCCTCCCTGGCCGCGCTGACCGAGCGCCTCAGCAACCTGACCGACCATATGCGCTCTGAGCAGTCCATGCTGCTGCGCCTCTCGGAGACCCAGAACAGCCTGAAGAACCTGCTCACCAAGTTCAGCGAGGAGGGCGCGCTGGCCAGCGGCGGCCTGGACGAGGCCTCGCGCAATCACCTGCGCAACCTCGACGTGCGCATCGAGCGCCTGTCCGACGAGCTGAGCCGCGGCCGCGAGAGCACGGTCCAGGAGATCCGCGGCGAGATCCGTCTGTTGACCCGCACCATCGCCGCCCTGGCGGAGGAAAGCGAGCAGAGCTGAATGTCAGCCATCACCGGCCGCGGCTCTCGCCGTTCGATCAACATATGGCCCGGTTTCGTCGACGCGCTGGGCACGCTGCTGCTGGTCGTCGTCTTCGTCCTGATGATCTTCCTGATCGCGCAGTTCGCGCTGTCGGTCGCGCTGACCGGCAAGGACGAGGCGCTGTCTCGCCTGCAGCGCGAGATCAACGAGATGGCGGAACTGCTGGCGCTCGAGCGCAGCGCCAACATCGAGCTGCGCAGCAGCCTGTCGCAGCTCTCCGGCGAGCTGCAGTCGTCGCTGGCCGCGCGCGAAGCCCTGGCCGACGAGCTCAACGCCCTGCGCCGCGAACGCGACGACCTCAACCAGCAGATCCAGGCGATGAGCGCCGAACGCGAGTCGCTTGCCGACCAGCTGGCATCGGTCATCGCGCAGCGCGACGAGGCACGCGAGGCGCAGAGCGAGCTTGCCGCGCGCAGCAGCGAACTGGCCGCGGAGCGCGATGCCCTGGCCGAGGACCGCGATAGCCTCGCCCGGCAGCGCGCCAGCCTGGCCGAGGAGCGCGACCGCCTGCAGGAGGAGCAGGCGACGGTCCTGGCCCGGGCCCAGGAGCTGGAGCGCGAGTTGACCGAGGCCGAGGCCGAACGTGCGCGGCTCGCCGCCATGCTGGAGCGGACCCAGACCGAGCTGACCAAGGTCAGCGCCGAGCTGGAGGACGCCTTCAAGGTGATCGAGGCGGACAAGGCCAAGATCGAGGCCCAGCTCGCCGAGATCGCGATCATGCAGGAGCTGCGCCAGGAGCTGGCCGACGAGCTGGCCAAGGCCGAGGCCGGCGAGGCCCAGCAGGCCGAGCTGGCCGAGCGCGCCCAGGCCGAGGTCGCGCTGCTCAACCGTCAGATTGCGGCCCTGCGGCAGCAGCTCGCCCGCCTGTCAGCGACCCTGGAGGCGGCCGAGGCGGAGAACCGCGAGCAGAAGGTGCAGATCGCCGATCTCGGCCGGCGGCTCAACGTCGCCCTGGCCAACAAGGTGCAGGAGCTGGCGCGCTACCGCTCCGAGTTCTTCGGCCGCCTGCGCCAGATCCTGGGCAGCCGGCAGGACGTGCGCGTGGTCGGCGACCGCTTCGTGTTCCAGTCGGAGGTGCTTTTCGACAGCGCCTCGGCCGAGCTCGAACGCGACGGCCGCCAGCAGCTTGCCAGCCTGGCCGACGCCCTCAAGGAGATCGCGGCCGAGATCCCGAAGGATCTGGACTGGATCCTGCGCGTCGACGGCCACACCGACCCGCGTCCGATCTCGACGCCGGAATTCCCGTCCAACTGGGAACTGTCCACGGCGCGCGCCATTTCGGTGGTGCGCTTCCTGATCGAGCAGGGCGTGCCGCCGCACCGCCTCGCGGCGACCGGCTTCGCCGACTACCAGCCGCTCGACCCGGGCGACGACGAGATCGCCTACCGGCGCAACCGGCGCATCGAGCTCAAGCTGACCCAGCGCTGAGCCCGGCCCTGCCGAGGGCAGCCGGCGGCGGCTCGTCGCCGAGCGCGTCGGGCTCCGCCTCCAGGCTGGTGAACTGGAGCGCGGCCAGGCGGGCGTAGAGACCGCCGGCGGCAACCAGCTCGCCATGGCGGCCGCTCTCCACGATACGGCCCTGGTCGAGCACCACGATGCGGTCGGCCTTCAGGACCGTCGCCAGGCGGTGGGCGATGACAAGCGTGGTGCGCCCCTGCATCAGCTGGTCGAGGGCGCGCTGGACCGCGCGCTCGCTTTCCGCGTCGAGCGCAGAGGTCGCCTCGTCGAGCAACAGGACGGCCGGGTCGCGCAGGATCGCGCGGGCGATCGCAATGCGCTGGCGCTGCCCGCCGGACAGGCGCACGCCGCGCTCGCCGAGGTGGCTCGCAAGCCCGTCGGGCAGGCGCTCGAGAAACTCCAGGGCGTCGGCGGCGCGGGCCGCGGCCAGCACCTCCTCGTCGGACGCCTCGGGCCGGCCGTAGCGGATGTTCTCCCAGGCGTCGGCCGAGAAGATCAGCGGCTCCTGGGCGACCAGGCCGAGCGCGCCGCGCAGCGCCCGCGGGTCGAGGTCGCGCAGGTCGAGGCCGTCGAGCAGGACCCGCCCGCGCTGCGGGTCGTAGAAGCGCAGCAGCAGCTGCAGCACCGTGGTCTTGCCGGCGCCGGAAGGCCCGACCAGGGCGATCCGCTCGCCCGGCTCGACCGCAAGGTCGAAGTCGACAAGGGCCGAGCGCTCCGGCCGGGTCGGGTAGTGGAAGGTTACGCCCTCGAAGCGGATCGCCCCGCGCGGCGGCGCCGGCAGCGGGCGCGGGTTCTCCGGCGCCTTGATGTCAGGCTCGGTCGCGAGCAGTTCGAGCAGGCGTTCGGCCGCCCCCGCCGCGCGCTGCAGGTCGCCGATCACCTCGCTGACCGCGCCGACGGCGGCGGCGGCGATGACCGCGTAGAACACGAAGGCGGAGAGCTCGCCGCCGGTGATGCGCCCGGCGACCACGTCGCGCCCGCCGATCCAGAGGATCACCCCGACCGCGCCGAACACCAGCAGGATGACGGTCGCGGTCAGCAGCGCCCGCGCCCGGACCCGGCGCACCGCGGTGGCGAAGGCGGCCTCGGCGCGCGCCCCGAAACGCAGGCGGTCGACCGCCTCGTGGGCGAAGGCCTGCACCGTGCGGATACCGCCCAGGGTCTCCTCGATATAGGCACTGACGTCGGCGATGCGGTCCTGGCTTTCGCGGCTGAGCCGGCGCACCCTGCGGCCGTAGACCAGGATCGGCAGCAGGACGGCGGGCACGACCAGCAGCACGAGGCCGGTCAGCTTGGGGCTGGTGACCAGCAGCAGCACGACCGAGCCGACCAGCAGCAGGGTGTTGCGCACTGCGACCGAAAGCGAGGAGCCGATCACCATCTGCAAGAGCGTGGTGTCGGTGGTCAGGCGCGAGATCACCTCGCCGGTGCGGGTGGTCTCGTAATAGGCCGGCGAGAGCTTGAGCACCTGCTCGTAGACCGCGCGGCGCAGGTCGGTGACGACCCGTTCGCCGATCCAGGAGACGAGGTAGAAGCGGGCGTAGCTCGAGCCGGCGAGCAGCACGATGACGACGACCAGGGCGAGCAGGGCGCGGTCGAGCAGTTCGGCGTTGCCGCCGGCCAGGCCCTGGTCGATCAGCATGCGCAGGCCGAGCGGCAGGGCGAGCACCGTGCCGGCGGCGACCAGAAGGGCGAGCAGGGCGGCGGCGATCTGCGGCCGGTAGGGCCGCACGAAGCGCCAGAGCTGCAGGAGCTGGCCGAACTGCCGGCTGGCCGGCCGGTCGGCGGCGGCGTTGCGGATCGCGCTCGTCTGGCTGCCCGCTCGGGCCATCAGGATCGCCTCTCCCTTAGCTCGTGGCCGGCCAGGGCACTCCCCGCCGCGCCGGCCGGTTGTATCGCGCGCAAGGGCGGGGAAGTAAAGGGCGCGACCTGTCGCGGGCGGGGCACGTCAGATTGTCGGCCGTCGGGTGATCACATATTGCCTATGCAGTTCGAGGGTATCAGGGTTGGGGTCTCAGAGCCGTCACGGCGCAAAATGATTCCAAGTCTGTGCTTGGAAGGTATGCGCGCCGTACAGCGTGGCCGCGGGGCAGTCGTTGATTTCCCTGAGCAACACTTCCGCACAACGTAGTGTCCTGCGATGGTCTTCAAACGTGAAGGTCTCGATATCGACCGGCAGGCCAGTCACAACGTTATAGATCGCGAAATTATCGAGCTTGTCGACAAGAGGGCGGTAGCGGAGAAAGGGACAATTCCCAATCGCATTGCCGTTACGATCGAATGCCGGGCTGCTGTCCCGCAGAACCAAGCCATTCATCGCCCGCTCTTCGGCATGACTGAAGGCTGTGCAAACAGAATGCTTAACTAAGACATCATGGAGTTCGGCCGGCGAACGGATTCCTCTGATCTCGAGCATCAACATTGCTTGCAGGCATTTGACCGGTACCGTGTGTTCGATATGGATGTTGCGTTTACCTGGCAACCGCGTGCCATTTCTGGCGCCCAGATCCACCTGCATGAAGCCAGAAGTTCGGTAGAGCGTGCCCGCGCAATGGCCGCGCCGGCCGGCTTTCGCCATCCAGCCATAAAAGTCATGAATTTGGCGGATCGCTTGACCCGGGCTCTGACCGTAGGCCGCGTTGGGCGGCACGTTCTTTCCGCTCAATTGGCACCACAGCCAAGTCGCGTATCTTGGCGGTTGGGTTGCACCTATTCCCCCTTGCTGCGCAGCAGCATGGATTGTTCGGAGTGAATTGATCAGATCACTACGATGCTCGGCAATTGGCGTGTCGTGCTCATCCCCTCCTTGCACTCTGGAACACCTCCCGATCCTACCGCCCCAACGCCAGACTCCTGAGGCCTGGAAGCAACCATTGGGAGACGACGCTTGTTGTCTTTCAGTTAATTCGGGCCTCTGGTTTTAAGCAGGCGGTCGACCAATCCATGACCAGAGAAGCCTGATAGTTGCGGCGGATCTCGTAGGACTGCTGCCGGCTATAGCCCATGATCCGGCAGACCTTGGAGACGTTGTTCAGTTCGCTAGCCAACTGCAGGATCGAAAGCTTGCGTCGTGCTACCTTCTGATCGGTGGTCATGTCCTTCTCCTGATCGGTCCGGATGATCAACAAATCAGACCTAATCCCAATCAGGAGCGGCATGATGACCGGCGCCGCGCCGAACTCGGGCGGTCGCGCGCCGCC
>CAZDBC010000024.1:0-15948 GCA_964503295.1 uncultured Kiloniellaceae bacterium
CCCGCGAGCGCCTGGAGGAGTTGACGCGCGGCGCAGACATGGCGAGGACCTTCGGCCTCGAGGTCGAGGTGCTGACGCCGGCCGATTGCCGCGCCGCCTATCCGCTGCTCGAACCCGGCGGCGTCGAGGGCG
This sequence comes from uncultured Kiloniellaceae bacterium, assembly GCA_964503295.1. Classification (GTDB taxonomy): domain Bacteria; phylum Pseudomonadota; class Alphaproteobacteria; order Kiloniellales; family Kiloniellaceae; genus CAZDBC01. The sequence continues at coordinate 133 of CAZDBC010000024.1, forward strand.
GCGTGTTCCTGCCCGGCGACGGCCAGGCGGATCCGGGCAACATCGCGCTCGCCCTGGCAAAGGGCGCCCGCCGCAACGGCGTTCGGATCTTCGAGCAGACAGGGGTGACCGGCGTCTTGCGCGACAAGGGGCGGGCTGCCGGCGTGACCACGGAGCGCGGCACGATCGCCGCCGAGGTGGTGGTCAACTGCGCCGGCATGTGGGCGCGCGAGGTCGGCCTGATGGCGGGCGTCGCCGTGCCGTTGCAGGCTTGCGAGCACTTCTACATCGTCACCGAGAGCATTCCCGACCTGCCCCGGGATCTTCCCGTCCTGCGCGTGCCCGACGAATGTGCCTACTACAAGGAGGATGCCGGCAAGATCCTGCTCGGCGCCTTCGAGCCTGAGGCCAAGCCCTGGGGCTTGGACGGCATACCCGAGGACTTCTGCTTCGACCAGCTGCCCGAGGACCTGGATCATTTCGCGCCGATCCTGGAGGCCGCCGTCGCCCGCCTGCCGATTCTCGAGCGCGCCGGCATTCACAGTTTCTTCAACGGGCCGGAGAGCTTCACGCCCGACGACCGCTATCTGCTCGGCGAGGCGCCGGAGCTGGCCAACTTCTTCGTCGCCGCCGGCTTCAACTCGATCGGCATCCAGTCGGCCGGTGGCGCGGGCAAGGCGCTTGCCGAGTGGATCGAGGCGGGCGAGCCGCCCTTCGACCTCTGGGACGTCGACATCCGGCGCTTGCAGCCGTTCCAGAACAACAAGAGTTACCTTTATGAGCGGGCGCGGGAGACCCTCGGCCTGCTCTATGCCGACCACTTTCCCTATCGCCAGTTCGAAAGCGCGCGCGGCCTGCGCCACTCGCCGCTGCACGAGCGCCTCGCCGAAGGCGGCGCCTGCTTCGGCGAGCTCGCCGGCTGGGAACGGGCCAACTGGTTTCTGCCGCCTGAGGCCGCCGCGCGCGGCGAAATTTCCGCTTATCGCTACTCCTGGGGACGGCAGAACTGGTTCGGCTACGCCGCCGAGGAGCACGCCGCGGTGCGTGGCGCTGTCGGCCTGTTCGATCTGACCTCCTTCGCCAAGTTCCGGGTCGAGGGGCGCGACGCCGAGGCGGTCTTGCAGCGGATCTGCGCCAACGACGTCGCGGTCGAACCCGGCCGCATCGTCTACACGCAGTGGCTGAACGACCGCGGCGGCATCGAGGCCGACCTGACTGTGACCCGCCTGTCAGAGACCGCCTTTCTGATCGTGACCGGCGCGGCGTCGGCCCGGCGCGATCTCGCCTGGCTGCGCGGCCATATGCCGGAGGAGGCGCATTGCGTCGTCACCGACGTCACCTCGGCCGAGGCGGTCATCGCGGTGATGGGACCGCAGGCGCGCGAGTTCCTGCGGCCCTTGACGTCGAGCGATCTTTCCAACCACGCCTTTGCCTTCGGCCGGGCGAAGGAGATCGAACTCGGCATGGCCACGGTGCGCGCGCACCGTGTCTCTTTCGTCGGCGAGCTGGGTTGGGAGCTCTACGTCCCGACCGACATGGCGCGCCACGTCTTCGATTGCCTCGTGGAGGCGGGGCCGGCCCATGGTTTGCGGCTCTGCGGCCTGCACGCGCTCGATTCCTGTCGTATCGAGAAGGGCTTTCGTCATTTCGGTCACGACGTGACGGACGAGGATCACGTGCTCGAAGCCGGGCTCGGCTTCGCGGTCAAGCCGGACAAGCAGGCCACACGCTGGGGCGACTTCCTCGGCCGCCCCGCGGTCCTGCGCAAGCGGCAGGAAGGCCTGCCGCGCCGCCTGCTCCAGTTCAGGCTCGCGGATCCCGAGCCGCTGCTCTATCACAACGAGCCGATCCTGCGGGACGGGGAGATCGTCGGCCATGTCACCTCGGGCAGTTACGGGCACCTTCTGGGCGCCGCCATCGGCCTTGGCTATGTCGCCTGCGAACCCTCGGAGCGGCCGGAGGAGCTGCTGCGCGCGCGTTACGAGATCGAGGTCGCCGGCGCGCGGGTCGCCGCCGAGGCGAGCCTGAAGCCGCTGTACGATCCGGCCGGTGCGCGGATGCGGGCCTGAGATCCAATCGCGCTTGTCGCGGCCTATTGGTTTGGGCCGGCGTCTCCGCCGGCAGGCGGACCCGGAACGAGCCACCGGCGTGGCCCAAGCTGTCTGGCAGTCGGGCACGGCGAAGCGATTTGGAGACGCCCTACCCGATGAGCGATTGCCGTTCATCCCAGATGCAGCTGCAGGTCCTCGCTGCCACCAATGTGCACGCCGTCGATGAATATCTGCGGGACCGACTTTGCACGCGGCAGGCGCTCCGCGAACTCGGCTCGCACGGCGGCGTCGCTCATGTCGCGTTCGGTATAGGGCAGGCACTTCTCCTCCAGCAGCGCCTTCGCCGTCTCGCAATGGCGGCAGCCTGGACCAGTGAAGATCTCGATTTGCACGGGATCGCCTCCTGTCTTCGGGGCAGCGCCCTTCGCTGCCCCGATTCGGTTCAAGCGTTTCAGTGATTGATGGTCAGTTGCGGCGTGACGCCCTCGAACATCGGCTCCAACTCCACTCCGAGTGCGTCGCCGAATTTGGACACCGCGATATAGGTGGTGATGACGAAGGCGGCATCGACGATTTGTGGCTCGCTCCAGTGCTGATGGAGCCGGTCCCAAAGCGACTTCGGCACCCGGTTGGCGTCCTCGCCGATCTGCACGGCGAAATCGAGCAGTGCCTTTTCGCCATCGGTGAAGTGCGGGCTGTCGCGGTACTTTGTTCCGTCCAGATCGGCCACCTTTTCCGGTGGAATGCCCAGCATGTCGGACAGGCGTTCGTGCTGGACGACGCAGTACTGGCAGTCATTGCCCTGCGTCGCCTTGAGGATCAGCAGTTCCTTGGTCTTCCAGTCGATCACGCCGTCCTTGAGGATGGCCATTATGGTTTCGGTAAAGACGCGGCCGTATTCAGGCTGGTGGCCGAAGACCTTGAAGATGTTCAAAAGCGCCTGAAACCGCTCTTCGGCGGCATCGTAGAAGGCCAGCGTCTCCGGCCCGGCTTGATCACGTTCGACATAGGATACGCTCATCGTTTCCTCCCTTTTTTCTGGAACGATCGTTCCGGATAAATCAAAAAAAACTCACTCCAGCAGCATCTGCGCCCGGGATGTGATGGCAGAGGGGGCCGCATCTGCGGCCGCACCCGAGCGCACGAGAACCCGCAGGCCGAGAAAAAGGCCCAAGAGCGCCTGCGCTGTCTCGCGCGCGTCGAGATCGGCGCGGATGGTTCCCTGGTGCTGGGCCGCGCGAATGTGGTCGTAAAAGAAGGATTCGACGCCGCCGAAAGCGGCCTCGACGAGATCGCGGATCTGCCTGTCATGAGGCGACAGCTCAAGCGCGGTATTCACGAGAAGGCAGCCCGGCGGAACGTCTTTGGGCGTAGTGGCCGCGAGGTCGAAGGCGGCAAGTATCGCCTCGCGCGGGGCGTGTTCGGCGGCCAGCTGTTGCAGGAAACCGCGGCGCTGTCGCTCGTCGTAGCGGCGCAGGCACTCCAGGAACAGACCGCGTTTGTCGGTGAACTCCGCATAGAGGCTCGCACGGTTGACACCCGTGGCCTCGACCAGATCGCGCACGGAAGTCGCCTGATAGCTGCGCGCCCAAAAGGTGTGCATGGCGCGTTCCACGACCTTGTCGGAATCATATTCGCGTTCGCGCGGCATGGTCGTAATCTAGCAAATATTGGAATGATCGTTCAAGAATATTGGCATTAACTCAACGATGCCCGGCGACGGCGGCGCCCACCTCTTTTCGGTGCCGTACAGCCGCGACGCGTAGGGCCTCGGCCGAATGCAGTTCGTTAATTCCTACTCAAAACGCGGCTCGTGTTGGTATCGGTTGTTGGAGCCATTCGGCAATCGCAGGTATAGACTTCGACTTGCGAATCGCACTTTTCCCGAGGACCGGTCATGTCCAACCTCCCCAAAGAAGGCCGGCGCCGGCTGACCCTGATGCTCTGCGGGGCGGGCGGCCTGTCCTGCGTGCTGGCCATGCTGGCCGTGCTGATCTTTTACGGCACGCCCTACAACCCCATGTGGTGGTGGGTCATGGGCGCCGTCCTGCTGGGCGCGTTCGTCCTGCCGCGCGCGCTGGTACCGTTGATCGAATGGGTCATCGCGGGCTATCGGGGCCCCGACGCCCAGTGACAGGGCAAGTGAGACGGCCGGAGTGAACCCGCAGCCGCTCGGTCGCGTACAAGAGACGATGGCCATCACCTGGAGTCTTCCATTGTGCCCCGTTTCGTCTCGCCCCTCCTGCTGTCGCTGCTGCTGACCGGCTGCTCGGTGGTCGGCATTCGTTCCGATACCGAACAGCCCAACTACGTCGTCGTCGAGCAACTGGATGACGATGTCGAGGTCCGCCGCTATGGCCCGCGGGTCTACGCCGAGACGGTGGTCGAGGACGACGCCGGCGCCGAGGAGAGTCGCTCGGCGGCATTCCGCATCCTGGCCGACTACATCTTCGGCGCCAACCGCGGCGAGGACGAGATCGCCATGACGGCCCCCGTGGAAACGCGAGACCGCGGCGACAAGATCGCCATGACCGCCCCGGTCGAGACGGCGCCCGCGGATGAGGGCGGGGGCTATGCCATGCGCTTCTTCCTGCCCGCCGGCTACAGCCTCGAGTCCGCGCCTGAGCCGACCGACTCCCGCGTGCGGCTCGGGCGGCTGCCGGAACAGACCATGGCGGTGCTTCGCTTCAGCGGTGGCCGGGGGGAGGAGCGCGTCGCCGAGAAGAAGGCCCGCCTGCTGGCACGGCTGGAGACCACGAGCTGGCGTCCAACCGGAGAGCCGGTCGCCTATCTCTACGATCCGCCCTGGACCATTCCGTTCCTGCGCCGCAACGAGGTCGCCGTTCCAGTGACGAAAGACTGACAGGGCGAAACAGGGCGGCAAAGCAGCGCGGAGTGCGCCTCCCCGATCACAGCGCCATGCAAAGTCGCAGGGCGTCGTAGATTGCGGCGTGGATGTTGCGGCTGGCGACCGCATCGCCGAGGCGAAACAGCTGGTAGTGCCCCGGGGGGTTGCGCACCAGTCCCTGCGGGCGGCCGGCGATCAGGGCGTCGATGTCGACCTCGCCCAGGTTCGACGAACCGGGCTTGAGAGCGAAGTAAAGCTCGTCGAGCGGCAGGGTGCCGTGCTCGACCACAACCTGATCGACCAGGCGCTCCTCGCTTTCGCCGGTGAACTCGCTGTAGAGCGTGGCGGCCAGCCGATTGCCCGCGCGGCGCACCGCCGTCAGCCGGCGCATCAGCGTCAAGCGCACGTCGTACCTGTGAAAGGCGGTCACGTAGGCCGGGTAATTGGTGCCGCCGATGTCGGGGGCAAGGCTGCGTTCCGGTGTCACCAGTTCCAGCGCGGCGCCGCCTTCGGCGAGCAGTTCGGCGGTGGTCATGCCCGGATGGGCGCCGTTGTCGTCGAAGAGAAGGACCTGGGCGCCCGGTTCGGGGCGCCGGGCGGCGCCGCTCAAGACATCCCAGGTCGTGGTCGCCAGGTCCGCCCCCTCGTCGAGAATCTCCACGTTCGGCAGGCCGCCTGTGGCGATCAGCACCAGATCGGGTTCCGCCGCCAGCACGTCCTCGGCCTCGGCCAGCAGGTTGTAACGAAACTCGACGCCGAGCCGTTCGCATTCCGCCAGCCGCCAGTCCACGATGCCGAGAATCTCACGGCGGCGCTGCAAGGCTGCGGCCAGGCGAAGTTGGCCGCCGGGCCGATCGGCCGCTTCCAGCACCCGCACGCGATGCCCGCGTTCGGCGCAGACCCGGGCCGCCTCCAGGCCGGCCGGGCCGGCGCCGACCACGACGACCCGGCGGCCGGGCCGCTCGGCGCGCGGCACGATCTGCGGCACCACCGCCTCGCGGCCGGTTGCGGGATTGTGGATGCAGAGTGCCTCGCCGCCCTCGTAGATTCGGTCGATGCAATATCCGGCGCCAACGCAGGGCCGGATACGGTCTTCCTCGCCGCGCGCGATCTTCATCGCGATGTGCGGGTCGGCGAGATGGGCGCGGGTCATGCCGACCAGGTCGAGATGGCCCTCGGCGACCGCGTGGCGGGCGGTCGCCACGTCGTTGATGCGCGCGGCATGGAACACCGGCAGGCCGAGCTCGCGGCGCACCTCGCCGGCCAGTTCCAGGTGAGGGGCGGCGGGCGTACCCATGTTGGGGATCACCTGGCTCAGCGCATGGTCGGTCTCGATGTGGCCCTTGATGACGTTGAGAAAATCGATCAGTCCGCTGGCGGCGATGCGGCGTGCGATCTCCATGCCCTCGGCCCGGCTCAGGCCGCGCGACCAGTTCTCGTCGACCACCAGGCGGATCCCGACGACGAACTCGGGCGCGACCCGTTCGCGAATCCCGCGCAGGACCTCGAACGCGAAGCGCAGGCGGTTGTCCAGGCTGCCGCCGTAGTCGTCGGTGCGCCGGTTGGTGGCCGGCGACCAGAAGCTGTCGAGGAAGTGGCCGTAGGCCTCGATCTCGACCCCGTCGAGTCCGGCCGCCTGGCAGCGCTCGGCGGACTCGCCATAGGCCCGGGCGATGCGGGCCAGATCCCAGTCCTCGGCCTCCTTCGGGAAGGCGCGGTGGGCGGGCTCGCGCACCGGCGAGGCCGAGACCACCGGCAGCCAGTCGCCGCTATTCCAGCCGGTGCGTCGCCCAAGGTGGGTGATCTGGCACATGACCGCCGCGCCGTGCGCGTGCACGCCCTCGGCCAGCTCGCGCAGCCAGGGCACGATCTCGTCCTTGTAGATGTGCAGGTTGCCGAAGGCCGGCGGGCTGTCCGGGGCAACGATCGAGGAGCCGCCGATCATGGTCAGGGCGATGCCGCCCTTGGCCTTCTCTTCATGATAGAGGCGGTAGCGAGTCTTGGGCAGGCCGTCTTCCGAGTAGGCCGGCTCGTGGCTGGTACTCATAAGGCGGTTGCGCAAGAGCAAATGCTTCAGCCTGAAGGGCTGCAGCAGAGGATCCCGGGCCTGCGAGGCCGCGCTCACAGCCGGAGCCGTCCTACTCGGCCGCCTCGGCCGGTTCGGTCGGCTGGCTCGTGAAGCCTCGGATCGAGCCGAGCGCGCGGGCGTCGCGCTGGATCGCCACCGGACTGTCGGCGTAAAGCGTGACCAGCCTGGCCACGCACAGCAGGGAGTCGAGATGGATGCGCTCGTAACCGTGCGAGGCGTCGATGCCGAAGGTGACCAGCGCTGTACGGATGTCGTTCCCCGCCTCGATCGCGCTGGCACTGTCGCAGCGGTAGTAGCGGAAGATGTCCCGCTGGTGTCGGATGTCGTTTTCCTGGCACAGCTCGATCAGCTTCTTGGTCAGATGGAAGTCAAAGGGGCCGCTCGAATCCGCCATGGCGATGGTGACGCCGAACTCGCTGCTGTTCTGGCCGGGGGCGCTGGTGCCGTTGTCTACGGTCACCATCGAGGCGATGTCGCCGTGCAGCACCGAGGACGCGCCGATTCCGACCTCCTCCGCGATCGACAGCAGGAAGTAGTTGTCGACCGGCGGGCGCGTTCCTGCGTCGCGCAGTGCCTTGAGCGCGGCGAAGAGGATGGCCACCCCGGCCTTGTTGTCGAGATGTCGCGAGTTGATGAAACCGTTGTCGAGAAACTCGGGCTGTGGGTCGATGGCCACGAAGTCGCCGATGTTGAAGCCGAGTCCCAGCAGGTGGTCCTTCGTCTCCGCTTTGGCGTCGACGCGCAGCTCGACGTGCTGCCAGCTGACGGGTTGCTCGTCGACCTCCTCGTTGAAGGTATGGCCGGAGGCCTTGAGCGGCAGGATCGTGCCCCGGTAGGCGCCGGCGTCGGTGAATATTGTGCAGCGCGCACCCTCGGCGAAGCGGCTCGACCAGTGGCCGACCCGGACCAGTTCCAGGCGCCCGTTGTCTTTCAGGAACTTGACCTGTGCGCCCAGGGTGTCGAGGTGGGCGATCATGGCGCGCGCCGGCTTGTGGTCCTGGCCCTTCAGGATGGCCCGGATGGCGCCGCGCCGGGTCAGCTCGTAGGGCACCCCGAGACGGTCCAGCTCCTCGCTGCAGAAATGAACGATCTGGTCGGTGTAGCCCGTCGGGCTCGGGATCTCGAGAAGCTGGCGCAGAATGCCGGTCAGGTAATCGGCGTCAATCCGCGGTTGCGTCATTCACTGCCCTCCGAAGCGGGTCTGTCGAACATCGGTCGGCATCGACTGCGGAAACAGCAGGTCGATGAAACGCTCGGCGGTCGGCTGGGGCTCATGGTTGGCCAGGCCGGGCCGTTCGTTCGCCTCGATGATGACATACTCCGCGCTGGCCGGATCGGGAACAATGAAATCCAGCCCGACGACCGGAATGTCGATGGCCTGGGCCGCCTTGACCGAGGCACGCACGACGGTCGGATCGAGCTGGTCGGTGACGTCGTGAATGGTGCCGCCGGTGTGCAGGTTGGCGGTGCCGCGCACGGTGATCTGCTCGCCCTCCGGCGGCACGGTGTCGAAGCCGTAGCCCGCGCCCCGCACGCAGCGCTCGCACTCGGCGTCGATCGGGATCGAGGACTCGCCGTTCGTCGCCGCCTCGCGCCGCCGGCTCTGACGCTCGATCAGCTCGCGCACGTTGTGCTGGCCGTCGCCGACGATCTTGGGCGGCAGGCGCACGGCCGCGGCCACCACCTTGAAGCCGATGACGATCACGCGCAGGTCCATGCCCTCGACGTACTGCTCGAGGAGGACATGGCTGTCCTGGCGGGACGCGATCTCGATTGCCGCCTCGACCTCGTCGATGTCCGTGAGGTTGACCGCGATGCCGCGACCCTGCTCGCCGTGTGCCGGCTTGACCACCACCGCGCCGTAGCGCTCCAGGAAGGCCTCGTCCTCGGCGCGCGATGCGGCGCGCTGCTGGGCCGGGACCACGAGGCCGGCGGCGCCGAGCAGGCGTCGGGTCACCGCCTTGTCATCGCAACGACTCATGGCGACGGCCGTGGTCAGCTCGGACAGCGCCTCGCGGCAGGTGATCGAGCGCCCGCCGAAGGTCAGCCGGAAGTAGCCGGCCTCCGCGTCGAGGATCTCGATTCCGATGCCGCGGCGCCGCGCCTCGTCCAGGATGATACGGGCGTAGACGTTGAGCTCGGCGTCGAACGCCGGCCCGGCAAACAGCTTTTCGTTGATCAGGTTCTTGTTCTTGATCGCGAAGAAGGGCACGCGGCGAAAGCCCAGTTTCTCGTAAAGGGCGATGGCCTGGACGTTGTCGTGCAGCACGGACAGATCGAGGTAGTTCGTGCCCCGCGCCTGGAAGTGGTCGGCAAGGCGTCGCACCAGGGCCTCGCCGATGCCAGGGTGGACGCTCTGCGGATCGACCGCGAGGCACCAGAGCGACGATCCCTTTTCCGGATCGTTGAAGGCGCGCGAGTGGTCGATCCCGGTCACCGTGCCGATGATCTCGCCGGATTGCTCGTCCTCGGCGACGAGGACGGTGATGGTGCGGCTGTCGCGCCGCGACCAGAAGAACTGCGGGTCGACCTGGACCATGTTGCGCGCCGTATAGATGCGGTTGACCGCCTCGGCGTCGGCGGCCGTACAGAGCCGGCGCACGGAGAAGCCCTTGGGCGGGCGCTGGCTGGTGCGGTAGGTGTTCAGGTCCAGGCGGTAGGTATGCGAGGGGTCGAGGAAGAGATCGTGCGGCGCCTGGGCCAGCGCCACGTGCGGCTCGCGGACGTAAAGGGCGATGTCGCGCTGGCTCGGCCGTTCGCTGTGCAGGGCGTCGGCCAGCTCCTCCATGCTCTCGAAGGTCTGGGCGAAGTGGAGCCGGCCCCAGCCGCAGTCCAGGCTGACGTTCTTCTCCACGGTGTCGGTGAGCGCCTGCGGTCCCGCCGGCGGCGGTGGTTGCAGCGAGCGGCGGCGCATCTTGTCCAGCCGATATTGGCTGCGCCCGCCGGCACCGCGCGGTGTCTTGGTGGTCATGGGATAGCCGTTCCGGTCAGATGCCGTGAGTCTGCAGCCAGTATTCGAGCAGGGCGATCTGCCACAGCTTGGACCCGCGCAACGGCGTGATGTGCGAGTCGGGATCCTGCAGCAGGCGGTCGACGTAGGTCTTCTGGAACAGGCCCCGCTCGCGCGCCTGCTGCGACGTCACCAGGTCCCGCACCAACTCGAGAAAAGGGCCGCGCAGGTACTTCAGCGCGGGCACGGGGAAGTAGCCCTTCGGCCGGTCGATCACCGCGGAGGGGATCACCCGGCGGGATGCCTCCTTGAGGATGTACTTGCCGCCGTCGCGCACCTTGTACTCGGCGGGCACGCGCGCGGCCAGCTCGACCACCTCGTGGTCGAGAAAAGGCACCCGCGCCTCCAGCCCCCAGGCCATGGTCATGTTGTCGACCCGTTTCACCGGATCATCGACCAGCATGATTTCGGTATCGATGCGCAGGGTGCGGTCGATGGCCCGTGACGCCCCGGGCCGGGCGAAGTGCTCGGCGACGAACCTGAAGCTGTGGTCGCCGTCGTAGAGTTCGGGCGACAGGACCTCGGCCATCTCGTCGTGGCGTCGGTCGAAGAAGACGCGCGCGTAGCGCTCCGCCGCTTCCTCCGGCGGCAAGGGATCGACGTCCATCATAGGCGGGTACCAGTGGTAGCCGGCGAAGATTTCGTCGGCGCCCTGGCCGCTCTGCACCACCCGGACGTGCTTCGAGACCTCTTCCGACAGCAGATAGAAGCCGATCGCGTCATGGCTGACCATCGGCTCTGCCATGCTTGCGACGCAGCGTTGAAGGGCCGGGAGGGACCGGTTGGAATCGATGAATATGCGGTGGTGATCGGTGCCAAAACGCTGGGCGATGATGTCGGAATACTGGAACTCGTCGCCGCGTTCCCCGCCTACGCTCTCGAAGCCGATCGAAAAGGTCTGCAGCCCCGTCTGGCCGGACTCGGCGAGCAGACCGACGACCAGCGAGCTGTCGACGCCGCCCGAGAGCAGCACGCCGACGGGCACGTCGGCAACCAGGCGGCGCTCGACCGAGCGGCGCAGGCTGTCGAGGACCATCGTTTCCCAGTCCTCGTAGGACAGGCCGGCGTCGCCCTCCGCAGCGTCGAAGCAGGCCTCCCAGTAGCGCCGCTCACGTGTCTGGCCGTCCGGCTCGATGGTCATGACCGTCGCCGGCGCCAGCTTGCGCACGCCCTTCAGGATCGTTCGGGGCGGCGGGACGACGGCGTGGAAGGTCATGTAATGGTGCAGGGCGACGGGGTCGATCGCGCAGTCGACGTCGCCCGCGCGGATCAGGGCCGGCAGGGTCGAGGCGAAGCGCAAGGCGGCGCCGTCGCGAGACCAGTACAGCGGCTTGATGCCGAGCCGGTCGCGCGCCAGCACGACCTTGCCGCTTTCGCGCTCCCACAGGCAAAAGGCAAACATGCCGACGAAGCGCTCGACACAGGCCTCGCCCCAGGCGTGGTAGGCCTTGAGGATGACCTCGGTGTCGCCGTGCGAAAAGAAGCGATAGCCCTTGCCCTCAAGCTCCGCGCGCAACTCGGGATAGTTGTATATACAACCATTGAATGCGATGGCGAGGCCGAGTTCCGGATCGACCATCGGTTGCTGGGCCGCCTCGGACAGGTCGATGATCTTGAGGCGGCGATGGCCGAGCGCGATCCGCCCCTGCGAGAACAGGCCGCTTCCGTCCGGTCCGCGCGGCGCCAGCACCTCCGTCATGCGCGCGACCCGGGCGCTGTCCGCCGGACGCCCGTCGAAAGTGATCTCACCGGCTATGCCGCACATTGCGTAAAGTCCTTTCCGTCCGCAGCGCGCGGACATTGGCCACCGCCTAGACCTTCGGGTGATGACAGAAGCCGCTTCGGCGCCACCGTCTCAGGCCGCCCGGATGGCCGCGCCCGCGCGTCGGTCCGGAGCGTCGCTCCTTTTCCGTTGGGCGGGGGCTCCGGATCGATCCGGACCTTGCAGCTTCATGGGCGATCCGCTTGAATCGCACTCCGGATCGGGTCGCTCGAACTGGTGAAACGCCAACCGCCGGAAGGTATCGCCCTGGACCCCGGTTTTCAAGGCGAGCGGGCCGCTGCCGGGCGATGGCAGCAACTGCCCGGCGCAGCCTTGTTCGCCGGGAGGCGACCTTGCACCCGATCTCGCAGTTGCCCGCCTCAAGCGCGAAGCCTGAAAGCAGTTACAACGCGTTGTTTCTGTCCCAATTCCGCAAGCTCGTGAATCGCAAATGGCGAATCACGAACTCGCGAAGGTCGGTGCTAGGCGGCGTCGGCCAGACCCCGCATCAGCGTCTTGAACTGATCCCATTCGGTGGCCGGCCAGATCTCGGTCTGGGCATGACCGAAGCTCCGCACCAGGGCGGACACGCGCGTCGCCGTTGCAACATCGGGGGCGGTGAAGATATCGACGTAGTCGTAGGGGCCGAGCACGGCATAGCTGGCCTGCCACTGCGCCTCCGGACAATCGCGACCGATGCGTTTCTTGACCTCCTTTTCGAGCCTCTCGAACGATTCCGGCGTCGGCACGGCATCGGCGCTGACGCGCGTGAGCATCAGAAATGTGGCCATGACTGTCCTCCCTCCTGGCCGGGCGGCGCTGTCGCCGGGCGGTCTTCCGATTCAAACGCGGCCCTGGCGTCCGGGTTCCGTCAGTGCTCTTCGTCGAGCGACTGGGCGGCCACCAGGATGTCGTAGACCGCCGCCGCCGGGCCGATCAGTGGTTTGCGGGCTTCGCCCATGGCGTCGCTTTCGCCGGCCGCCCACAGACGCGCCTGCTCGACCTGCGCGGCAGAGGCGCCGGTCTCGATGATCGCGACCGCCGTCTCGTCGTCGACGGATCCGAGAATCCGCAAGATATCCTGGTGAGTCAGTCGATTTTCGTTCATTGGCCAGCCCCCTCCGGCAGTGGTTCCGCTGTCGTTGATCCATGTAAAGGACCGATGTTCATCGGCCATGGAATGATTTACGGCATACCAGTATATGGAGCCCCGCGCCGTCAGATGAACCCATTCCCCATTCCTTCGCCGGGCGGCGTGCCACTGTTCGATCGGATCGACCTTGTGCCTCTGCCCGAGAGCCCGCGGCTTGCCAGTCTATTGGCGAGATGGCGCGCCTGCCGCGGCGAGGGCTGCGCGCCGGCCTGCCGGGACTTCGGCCGTAACACCCTGGAAAGTTGCGGGCCCGGCGTCTTCTTCTGCGATGTCGTCGACGGCGGACGCGACTACCACGTGCGCTACGACCGGGAGGGGCTGACTGCACTGATCGCGCGCCTCAAGGTCGGCGACATGCTTTCCCAGAGCGCCGTTTCGCCCGCCGCGGCCCGCCTCCACCGCCTGTTCGACCTTGTGGTGCGCCGAACCAATCCGCTCTGCGGCGCGTTCGACCTGGGAGAGGGCCAGGTGCAGCGCTATGTCGAGGTTCTCGTCGCGCCGCTGACCGACGAAAAACGGTGCATTGTCGCGCTGGTCGGCGCCATCGCGGGGCGCCGCGAATCTCTTGACCGGCCGATGCCGGGTCGGCGGCCCGGCGTTGCGACCCCCTTGACCGGGTGAGGCCGACGAGTCACCGATTGCGCCTTGGCCGAAACCGAGACCCGAGTGCGAGGAGGACGCCATGGCCGCACGCTACGAGCCCGGCGCGCAGGATCTGCTCCTGATCGTCGATCTGCAGAACGATTTCTGCCCCGGCGGTGCGCTCGAGGTGCCCGATGGTGATGCCATCGTGCCGCTGGTCAACCGGCTGGCGAGGCGCTTCGACCACGTCGTTCTGACGCAGGACTGGCATCCGGCCGACCATTTTTCCTTCGCGTCGCGCCACGACGGGCGCGAGCCCTTCGAGACGATCGAGGCGCCCTACGGCGAGCAGACATTGTGGCCGGACCATTGCGTCCAGGGCAGCGAAGGCGCCGCCTTCCATCCCGATCTCGAGACCGGCCGCGCCGAGACAATCGTGCGCAAGGGCTACCGTTCGGATATAGATTCCTACTCGGCCTTTTTCGAGAACGATAAGCGCACGCCGACCGGCCTCACCGGGTATTTGCGCGAACGCGGTTTCGAGCGCGTCTTCTGCTGCGGTCTGGCGACCGACTTCTGCGTCGGCTATTCGGCGCTCGATGCACGCCGGCAGGGTTTCGACTGCGTCCTGATCGAGGATGCCTGCCGCGCCATCGATCTGGAAGGATCGCTGGATGCCATACGGGGCAAGATGCGCGAGGCCGGCGTCGTTTTCGCATCCTCGGACGGCCTGCTTTCCGGCTAGGCTGCGCGCGACCGGTGCCCCGCTCGCCGGTGCCGAAGCCTGCACAACTCTTCGCAAAGGACCGCAATGATCGATCTCGCCTCAAGTCCGCTCCTGACCGATCTCTACCAGCTCAATATGCTGCAGGCCTACCATGAGTCGGGCATGACGGAGACGGCGGTCTTCGAGTTTTTCGTTCGCAAGCTGCCTGAGCAACGGGGTTTCCTGGTGGCCGCGGGCCTGGAATCGGTGGTCGACTATCTGGAAGGGCTGCAGTTCAGCGGGGAAGAGTTGCAGTGGCTGGCCGACAGCGGCCGCTTCAGCGGCGGCTTTCTCGACAGTCTGGCCGCCTTCCGTTTTACCGGATCGCTCGAGGCCATGCCTGAAGGCACCCTGGTCTTCGCCGACGAGCCGATCCTGCGGGTGACCGCACCGATGCCGCAGGCCCAGCTCGTTGAGACGCGCATCGTCAATCTCATGCAGGTGCAGATGGCGATCGCGACCAAGGCGGCACGTATGGTGCTGATGGCGCCGGACCGCGACCTGGTCGATTTCGGTCTGCGCCGCGCCCACGGCGCCGAGGCCGGGCTGCTGGCCGCGCGCGCTGCCTATCTGGCCGGCTTCGCCGGCAGCGCGACGGTGCTGGCAGGGCAGCGCTTCGGGGTGCCCTTGTTGGGCACAATGGCCCATTCCTTCATCCAGGCGCACGACGACGAGACCGCTGCCTTTATCGACTTCTCCCGGGCCCGGCCCGAACAGACCACGCTTCTGATCGACACCTACGACACCGAAGCCGCGGCGCACAAGGTGGTCGCGCTGGCGCCGCGCCTGCGCCAGGAGGGAATCAAAATCAAGGGTGTGCGTCTCGACAGCGGCGATCTCGGCGCGCATGCTCATGCCGTGCGCCGGATCCTCGACCAGGGCGGTTTGAAGGACGTCAAGATCGTCGCCAGCGGAGGGCTCGACGAGTTCGAGTTGCGCCGGCTCGCCGAGGCACCTATCGACGCTTACGGCATCGGCACCAGCCTGACCACATCGCAGGATGCCCCGTCCCTCGACTGCGTCTACAAACTCCAGTCCTACGCCGGCAAGCCGCGGCGCAAGCTGTCCGAGGGCAAGGCGACCTGGCCCGACGCCAAGCAGGTCTACCGACGTTACGACGAGGAGGGGCGCCTCGCGGGCGACATCCTGACCCTCGCCCGGTGCGAGGCGGAGGGCGCGCCACTCCTGAAGCCGGTCATGCGCGACGGCCGGCGAATCGAGCCTCTGCCGAGCCTGGAGGAGGCGCGCCGGCACGCGGCTGAAGAGTTGCGGCGCTTGCCCGAACACCTGCGCAGGCTGGAGACCAAGCCGGCGTACGAGGCGGAGATCGCGCAGCCGCTGCGCGCCCTCGCAGAGGAACTCGACGCCGAACTGGTAGCGGAGGCCGCGGCCGACTGATGGCAATGGATCTTCAGGTCCGCCCGAAGGGCGTGCAAGCATGACCGGCGGTCCTGGTCTTTTTGCGCTGCAGGGAAGCCGGCCGCTGGGCGAGGCGATCGCCGAGGAGCTGGGCGTCCCGCTCGAAGCGCATGAGGAGCGCGACTTCGAGGACGGCGAGCACAAGATCCGTCCCCTG
>CAZDBC010000025.1:0-15739 GCA_964503295.1 uncultured Kiloniellaceae bacterium
TGAACGTGGTCGGCGACCTTTTTGGCTCGGGCAAGATGTTTCTGCCACAGGTGGTAAAGAGTGCCCGGGTGATGAAGCAGGCGGTCGCCCATCTCCTGCCTTATATGGAGGCGGAGAAGGCCGGCAAGCGGCGCCAGGCCAAGGGCAAGATCCTGCTCGCCACCGTCAAGGGCGATGTACACGATATCGGCAAGAACATCGTCGGCGTGGTTCTGCAGTGCAACAACTACGAGGTGATCGACCTCGGCGTCATGGTCCCCTGCGCGAAGATCCTGGAGAGGGCCCGGTGCGAGCGGGTCGACGTGATCGGCCTGTCCGGACTGATCACGCCGAGCCTTGACGAAATGTGCTTCGTGGCCAGGGAGATGTCTCGCGAGGGCCTGGACCTGCCGCTGCTGATCGGCGGGGCGACCACGAGCAAGGTACATACAGCCGTCAAGATCGCTCCGAACTACGCCGGTACCGTTGTCTACGTACCGGACGCATCTCGCGCGGTTGGCGTCGCCGGCCAGTTGGTTTCGTCCAATCGGCGCGGCGGCTTTGCCGCCGAAATCAGCGCGGAGTACGACCGCATCCGGCGTCGCCATGCCGAGGGGCAGGATAAAGGGGGGCGCTGTCCGCTTGAAGAGGCGCGGGCCAATCGACTGGACCTTGACTGGTCGGGCTATGTGCCGCCGGTGCCGAGACGCGAGGGGATTGCGACGATCGAAGACTATCCGCTCGACGAGTTGGTCGAGCGGATCGACTGGAAGCCGTTTTTCGACTCCTGGGAGTTGGCCGGGCGGTTCCCGGAGATTCTCGACGACCCGGTGGTCGGCGAGGCGGCGCGTTCGCTGTTCGCGGATGCCCAGGCCATGCTGCGCCGGATCGTCGACGAGAAATGGCTGCAGGCGCGCGGCGCTTACGGATTCTGGCCGGCGCTGTCGCAAGGCGACGATATTCTGGTGCTCGACCCCGCGCAGCCCTCCCCGACGGCGCCCTTGGCCCGGCTTGCTTTCCTGCGTCAGCAGATGGCGAGAAAGAAGGGTGGGCGGCCAAACCTCTGTCTGGCGGATTTCGTCGCACCGGTCGAAAGCGGTCTCCGGGACTACATAGGTGCATTTGCGGTGACCGCGGGGATCGGCCTTGACGGCATAGTGGTTGATTTCGAACGCGCCCATGACGACTACAATGCGATTCTCGCGAAAGCGTTGGCCGACCGACTGGCCGAGGCCTTCGCCGAGCGTCTTCACGAAAGGGTCCGACGCGAGTTCTGGGGTTACGCCTCGGATGAGCATCTGACGAACGAGGATCTTATCGCCGAGCGTTACCGAGGTATTCGACCGGCGCCGGGATATCCCGCCTGCCCGGACCACACCCAGAAGCGTGTGCTGTTCGAGCTGCTCGGTGCGCCGACGACGGCCGGTATCACTCTGACGGAGAGTTGCGCCATGCTTCCAACGGCGGCCGTCAGCGGATTCTATTTCAGTCATCCCGAGTCCCGGTATTTCGGCGTCGGACGGATCGGTCGCGACCAGGTCGAGGACTATGCCCGCCGGACCGGACAGTCGGTCGCCGACGCCGAACGCTGGTTGGCCCCCAGCCTCGGGTACGATCCGGCCCGCGCCGAGGCCGCATGATTAGGTGTCAACCCCTGCTGGAGCCCAAGCCCGGCCCGGGAGACGATGTGATGGTCAGTGAGCAGCATGGCCCCGACGACAACGGGATTGCCAAACGTGCAGCGGCCGAGGCGCGCCGCAGTCGGGTTTGGTGGGAGCAGCAATGGAGCCGTTTCCCGACCGTCGGTTGCAGGGCGGACGGCGCCCCGTGTTTCTGGCAGGTGCCGCCGGACAGCGGATGTTACCAGGACGACTGGCCGCTCGGTGAGCGGCTGGCGCGCGAGACCGTCGCCCAAATGCGTCGCTTTTCGGAGGGCAGCAGCGTGCTGCGACGAATCCTGCGCGAGCTCGACTACAATTCGACCGTGGGGCAGGGTTTCTTGAGCGCACTGGAAGAGATTTTGGTCCAGCGCGATGGCGCGCAGGCGCAGAGGGCGGAGACGCAGGACGGCTGATTCGGGCGCCGCTTGCGAGGCCGCGGGCCGGTCACAAGCTTCGCCAGACCAGCCAGGCAACCAGGAAGATCAGGCCCCAGAGGGCCAAGCTCGCCGCAAGGACGAAACGGAAGGTCCGTCCTCGCGACCAGCGCGCGGGAGCGTCGGTCGCCGTCTCGGCCGGGTGATCCTCAAACTGACCGGGGCCGGAACCCTCGCCCAAAGCCGATCCGCGCGAAGCCCCCTCTCGGCGCCGCGGTCCTCCGTGACCGCGCGGCTGGGACAGCGGGGATATCATCGCCTGGGAAAAACGTCGCGACATGCACCGACCCCGGTCGGTAATGGCCGTTTCAGCGCGGAGATCAAAGCAGGGTCCAGGAGTTGTTTGTCTGCATTCGACAGGATCGCAACTCTACTTCATTCCGAAAAATATCACAGACAAGTTCTTATGCCATTTGAGATTTAGTGTTTTCTTTGTCTTGTGCGGTGCAACGGAAAGCCCGGCGCGGCAAAGGGACTTTGCATGATTTTAGGTGCTTGATGTAAAAGGAGAAAATTTGCCCGCTCCAAGCTTGCGCCCTGGTGGCGGTCCGGCTAGATGTTGCGACTGCACAGCGTGCAGGCTGGGTGGCCTTCGGGCGTACGGTGGTTGACGGGACTCGGGTGAACTCGAGCGCGGTCTGCTCTGCGCGCCCGTTTTCTATTCGCGAAGCCCAGCCTGTGTTCGGGGACATGGATGCTTAATGTGATCCGGGTAGACTCAAGTGCTGTTTCTCCCTTGTGGCGGCCAAACTGGCCGGAGGGGGGCCGCGCATGCCAGGATGCATGCGGCGGCGAAGCCGGAGATCGCAGGACGGGAAGGTTGACGCCATGAAGCAGCTGGACGAGCTGGAAGCCCAGTCCATCTACATCTTGCGAGAGGCCTACCACAGCATCGATCCGCTGGTGATGCTGTGGTCGCTCGGCAAGGATTCCAACGTCATGATCTGGCTTGCCCGGAAGGCCTTCTTCGGGCACGTGCCCTTTCCCGTGCTGCACGTTGATACGGGCAAGAAGTTCAAGGAGATGTACGAGTTTCGCGACCGCTACGCGGTCGAGTGGGGACTGAACTTCATTCGGGTAGACTGCCCGCCGATCGAGGAGATCGACCAGTCCCTGCCGCCGGCAGCGCGCTCGGCCGCCCGTAAGACGGCCGGTCTTCGGAACGCCATCGAGACCCATCGCTTTCAGGGCGTGATCGCGGGTATTCGGCGCGACGAGCAGGCGACCCGCGCTAAGGAACGGGTGTTCTCCCCGCGCGGCGAAGCCGGACAATGGGACTTTCGGGACCAGCCGCCCGAGTTCTGGGATCAGTACAAGGCGGACTTTCCGCCGGGCACCCATGTCCGCATCCATCCGCTGCTGCACTGGACGGAACTCGACATCTGGCTCTACACGAAGCGCGAGGGCATTCCGGTGGTCCCGCTTTATTTCGCCAATGGCGGCAAGCGGTACCGTTCACTCGGCGACCAGGACATCACCAATCCGATCGCCTCGAACGCGGCAACGATCGATGAAATCATCGAAGAGCTGCGCGTAACGCGAACGGCCGAGCGTGCCGGCCGCGCCATGGATCACGAGCGCGAAGACGCGTTCGAGCGCTTGCGCGCGACCGGCTACATGTGACGCGCCGGTCCCTGCCTTGACCTGTGGACAATAAGACGCCTGGAGAGCCGACCGATGCTGATGGACCAACAGGCCACCCGCCTGGCCGATCTTCTGCGCATCGTGATCGTCGGGCATGTCGATCACGGCAAGTCCAGTCTGATCGGACGCCTGCTTCACGAGACGGGCTACCTTCCGCCCGGAAAGTACGAGGAACTTGTCGAGGTCTCTCGGCGGCGAGGCATGCCGATCGAATGGTCGTTCGTGCTCGATGCCTTTCAGGCCGAACGCGACCAGGCCGTGACCATCGATACGACCCAGATCTGGTTCAAGAGCGAGCAGCGGGACTATGTCATCATCGATGCGCCGGGGCATCGCGAATTCCTGAAGAACATGGTGAGCGGGGCGGCCAGTGCCGATGCGGCAATTCTGGTCGTCGATGCCGCAGAAGGCGTGCGCGAGCAGACCCGCCGCCACGGGTACCTGCTTCACCTGCTCGGCATCCGTCAGGTCACGGTCGTTGTCAACAAGATGGACTTGGTCGGTTACGACTCCGGTCGTTTCGGGGCCGTTTCCCGGGATGTCACGCGCTATCTCGGGGAGATCGGTGTCGAGCCGGCCAACATCGTTCCGATCTCGGCGCGAGGCGGCGACAATGTGGCGGAGCGCTCGGCCAAGACCTCCTGGTATGACGGTCCGACCCTCCTCGAGGCGCTTGACGACTTCGAGACGGTCAAGCGCCCGGACGATCAGCCGCTGCGAATGCCGGTGCAGGACGTCTACAAGTTCGATGACCGGCGGATCATCGTCGGGCGGATCGAGTCGGGCGTCCTGCGGGTCGGCGACACCCTTCTGTTCTCGCCGTCCAACAAGACCGTACGCGTCAAGTCGATCGAGAGCTGGAACCGCAGCGTTCCGCCCGTGGAGGCCCATCCCGGAGAATCGGTCGGGATTACCCTCGACGAGCAGATCTTCCTCGAGCGCGGCGAGATCGCCAGCCATCTCGAGGCCCCGCCGTTGCTTACCACGGTGTTCCGGGCCACCCTCTTCTGGCTCGGGCGCCACCCGCTGGAAATCGGCAAGACCTACAAATTGAAGCTCGCAACGCAGGAGGCGCGCGTCAGGGTTCAGACGATCGAGCGGATTATCGATACTGACAGTCTCGCCGGGCGTGCCGGCGAACGCGTGGAACGCAATCAGGTCGCCGAAGTCGTATTGCGCAGCGGCTCCTTTCTGGCGCTGGACGAGTATCGAACGCTGGCACGCACCGGACGCTTCGTGCTGGTCGACGATTACGACACTGCGGGCGGCGGCGTCGTCTCGATGGAGGGTTATCCCGACCAGCGCGAGGCCCTGACCGTTAAGTCGACCAATGTACACGAAGACGATCACCGCATCGGGCGGGACAGCCGCACGCAGCGGAACGGCCACTGCGGCGGCGTGCTGTGGTTCACCGGCCTTTCGGGTGCCGGCAAATCGACGCTCGCGATGGAAGTCGAGCAGGAGCTCTTCCGCAAGGGCTACCAAGTCTATGTGCTCGATGGCGACAACGTGCGAACGGGCCTCAACGCCAATCTGGGTTTCTCGCCGGAAGACCGCGCGGAGAACATCCGGCGGGTGGGCGAAGCGGCGGCGCTGTTCGCCGATGCCGGCCTGATCTGCATAACGGCATTCATTTCGCCCTATCAGGCGGATCGAAATCGTGCCCGGGCGGCAGCCGAGGACGGGTTCCACGAGATCTACATCAAGGCGGATCTGCAGACCTGCGAAATGCGCGATCCCAAGGGCCTTTACATGAAGGCGCGGGCCGGCGAAATCCGGGATTTCACCGGTGTCTCCGCCCCTTACGAACCGCCCGAGTCGCCCGAGCTGGTCGTCGACACGGTCAAACTGTCCGTCGACGAGTGCGTGCAATCGATCGTCGATTATATCGAGCAGCATTTCGTCTTGAAGACAGCCAGCTAGAAGCCCCATTCCGGCCTCGTGCGGGCGCGGGGGGCTCCGGCAGTCGGCCGCCTGAGCGGGACGGGGCCGCAGCCGGCGGTCGGCGAGGCGGTTTCTGACGGAGGGGGACCTAGTGTCTTGGCCGATCCGCCGTCGCGAGCGCCAAGCCGGGGCGCAAGCGTCGAAGCCTGGAAGTGGCGTACCACCTGGTCCACGGCCATTGAACTGCGGCATGGGCGCCCTCGCAGCGGCGTTCATGTTCGTCTCGATCGCAGGAGCTGCAGGCCAGATCGTCGAAGTGGAGCCCTTCGTCTTCTCCCGGACAAGCTTCGACGACAACTTCCTTCGAACGGCCAATTCGGCCGAAGCAGTGGCGATCTCCGGAGACAGCGACCCCAGCGAGTTCATCTTCGGCAACGGCGGTGGCGCATCGGCGGTGGCGCGTCTCGGGCGGCAGCGTTTGCGCCTGGACTTTCAGGTCGTGGACAACCGGTACCTCAGAAACGACAGGCTTGATAACATCGAGTACAGCGTGACCCCAGCCTGGGACTGGCGGGTTGGGGACATCTGCGACGGCAGGCTAAGCTACGAGGATAGCCGAAGCCTCGCCAGTTTCGCCGACTTCGAACAGCTGGTGAAGAACATGCAACGCCGGATCCGCTTTGCGGCGGATGGCGGCTGTTACGTTGACCCGAACGTCCGCTTAGTGACGACGCTGTCCCGCTTCGAGCTTCGCAACGAGGCGGAGGTCCGCGAGGATGCCGATCGGATTGCCCAGCAGCTGGAGGGCGGCGTGGAATATGTCGGCAGAGGAGACAACGCGCTGGGCCTTCGGTTCAGGGTGGGCGACCTGCGCTACCCTAATCGCGACAAGAGTGCGGCCAGCGCATCGGACAACCGTTTCACCGATTATGACGCCTTCGTCTTCGCCCGCTGGGAGGTGTCGAGCAAGACGGCCTTGCGCGGGTCGGCGGGTGTCACGGTTCGAAAGGCGGAGGAGTTCGATGAGCGGGACTTCACAGAGCCCTTCGGTCGCTTGCAGGTGGAGTATTCGCCCACGAGCAAGGTCGATCTGCGAATTGTCTACCTGCGGGATGTCATTCCGTCCGACGACCTGGTCGCAACCTTCCGCGTTCGCGACGAAGTCGCCGTGGATGCGGCTTGGCAGGTGCGGCCGAAGTTTTCGCTGGCCGTTTCAGGCGCGACCCGATGGGACAGCTTCCTCGGCGATCCGACCGGAGGGATCGGGAGCGATCTTGCCGATCGGGCCGATCGAACGGTCGACGCAGGACTGTCGCTTCGTTACGAGCCACTCGAGGGGTTGCGGGTCTCGATGGGCGCCCGGTTGCTAAGCCGAAAATCGAACGAGGCGGAGCGGGAGTTCGACAGCAGCAGCGTCTTCGCATCGGTGCGTTTCTCCCTTTAGGGCGCTACCCGCTGCAGTATCCGTAAGCGGTGATGCGATCTTTTTGTGATATCGGCGATGACACGGACTTGTTGCATCGGTTCTGCCATATGGCGGGTCTAGTCTTCCGCTCATGCTTCCTTGGATTTGGAGCGGCATGGCGGAACTTCGGATCGACAGTCGATCAGCCCTGGACCGGCACTGCAACAAACGACGCGCGGGGCCGCGATCGCTAGGCTTCGGCGCTATTGGCAGTGCGCTGCTTGGCGCATTGATGCTCGCTGCGTGCGATGATGCGGGCCTCGCTGAACGGGAAAGCAAGCCGGCTGGCCAGGTCGTGGCCGTTGCCGGCGGGGCGGAGATCACCATTCACCAGGTGAATGCCGAGTTGCGCCGGCTTCGCGTTTCTGCGACGGGCATCGTGGAAGCGCAAAGCAGGGAGATTCTCGAGGACATCGTAGATCGAGAGTTGATGGCCCTGCGCGCCGTGGCGGCCGATCTGCATCGACGTCCCGAGGTCCTGCTCGAGCTGCAAAGGGCACGATCGTTGGTGCTCGCCCATGCCTACCTGCGAGAGAGCGTTCAGCCCGGGCCGTCACCGACCGAAGCGCAGGTTGGCGAATTCATCGAGGCGAATCCTCGTCTGTTCGAGCAGCGGCGGATGTTCCGCTTCGATCAGATCGTTCTCGATCGTGCGGATTTTGCCGACGAGTTGGTGGCAATTGTCGATCAGGCGGCCAGCTTCGACGATGTGGCGGCACTGCTTTCCGAGAGCGGTGTCGACCATGTTCGCTCCACTGTCATGCGCCGGGCTGAAGAGTTCGATGCCGCGGTACTAGAGCGGATCGCCGCGGTTCAGCCGGGCGAGAACGTGGTCATCAAGGGCAATAGCCATGTCGCCTTGATGCGCCTGCTGGCAAGCGAGCGCCTGCCTGTCGCATCGGAGGAGGCCGAGGCTGCGGCACGGCGAATGCTGATACTCCGGGAGACCCGCGATCGCACCGAGGACCTGCGAAGAACGTTGAGGGCCGAGCACGACGTGCAATATTTCGGGCATTTTGCGGAACTAAACGATGCCGAGCCAAGTCGTGACGCTGCGCCGGGCAGCAGCGAGGCCACAAGAA
The DNA here is from genome assembly GCA_964503295.1 of uncultured Kiloniellaceae bacterium. Lineage (GTDB taxonomy): Bacteria > Pseudomonadota > Alphaproteobacteria > Kiloniellales > Kiloniellaceae > CAZDBC01. The sequence continues at coordinate 8,150 of CAZDBC010000025.1, forward strand.
GCCCTGCCGGCGAGGAGGTGACGCAGTGAGCGGTCCTCCGGCGGGCTCCCGTGCAACGGCACTGCAACGGGACGGGTTCGGGCTCGCGGCTGCCGTGCGGACTCTGGCTTGGTGCCTGGGCGCCCTGCTGATTGTCCAGGGCGCCTCGACCGGGAAGGCAGAGACGGACGGTCTGCGCCCCAACTATGTCTTGGGACCAGGGGATCTCGTGCGGATCACCGTTTACAACCAGCCGGATCTCGAGACCGAGGTTCGCGTCAGTGGCGACAATACGATCAGCTTTCCCCTTCTGGGCGAAATCGCGGTAGGCGGCGGAACGGTCCGCCAGGCCGAGCGCGTGATCGCTACTGGACTGGCCTCCGGAGGGTTCGTGTCCGATCCAGAGGTGACGATGCTGGTGCTCGAGTTCGACAGCCAGCAGGTATCGGTGCTCGGCCAGGTGAATAATCCGGGACTCTTCGTGCTCAAGCGTCCCACAACGATCATCGACATGCTGGCGGCGGCATCGGACGTCAATCCGGAGGGCGACGACACGGCGGTCTTCATCGAGAAGGGTGCGAGCGGACAGCGGGACAGCCGCATTGTCATCGATCTCAAGGCGTTGTTCGAGAACGGCGATCTGACCCAGAACCGACCGGTCAAGGACGGGGACGTCATTTTCGTCCCAAAGGCGCCGGTGTTCTACATCCACGGCGAGGTCAATCGGCCGGGGGCCTATCGTCTCGAGCGGGACATGACGGTAATGCAGGCGGTCTCGTTGGGCGGTGGCATCACGCGAAACGGATCCGAGAGCGGCTTGATGATCCGTCGTCGGACCGAGAGCGGAAAAACGGAGTCGTTCGAGGTCGAGCTGACCGATCCGGTCAGGAAGGACGACGTGATCTACGTCGAAGAGAGCCTGTTCTGATCGGCACGAACCTGCGACTGCATCCCCAGGCAAAAAGCTTATCGGGGACACGAGGTGCGACGGCATGGACCTTGGTCAGATTCTACAAATCCTCTGGGCGCGCAAAGGGATCGTTCTTCTTTGCCTGACCGTCACTGTCGGCGCGGCGGCTACGGCCAGCCTGTTGCTGCCCAAGACCTACGAGGCGACCGCCAGCATCATACTTCATGTCGAGGAACCGGACCCCGTCACCGGCCTGCTTTTGCCGACCGCCATGACGTCCCAGTACGTTCAGACGGAAGTCGATGTCGTGGAGAGCAAGCGGGTCGCCTATCGGGTTATCGACCAGCTCAATCTCGTAAACCTGCCCTCGATCCGCAGCGAGTTCGTTGAATCGACCGGTGGCCGCGGCGACGTCAGACAGTGGCTGGCGCAGGAGCTGTTGAGCGACCTGACGGTCGAGCCGGCGCGGAACAGCAACGTCATCGACATATCGTTCGAGAGCGCGGACCCGGACTTCGCAGCCCTTCTCGCGAACACTTGGGTCGAGGCCTATATCCAGACCAGCCTCGACTTGCGTATCCAGCCGGCGGCGCAGACCACGGCCTGGTTCGACCGGCAGATCCAGGATCTACGCGGGCGACTTGAAGCGGCGCGGGAGCGTTTGTCCGACTATCAGCAGGAGAGCGGCGTCGTCGCGACCGATGAGCGCGTCGACGTGGAAACCGCCAACCTTCAACAGGTCTCGCAACAACTGGTCGATGCGCAGGCTCTGAGGTTCGATGCTGTTTCGCGTCGGCGGCAGATGGAAGAGGCGCGTGCGCGAGGCGAAGGGATCGATGCCTTGCCGGATATCGTCTCGAATGCGCTCGTTCAGCAGCTCAAGGGCGAGCTGGTGACTCTCGAGGCACGTCTGGCCGATCTGGCGGAGCGCTTCGGGCGCAATCATGCCGACTATCGGGGGGCTGTGGCCCAGCGGGACAAGTTACGCGCCGAACTGCGCGCGGAGGTGTCGAACGTCACCCGAAACATCGAGACGAGCGCGGAGCTTGCCCTGCAGCGAGAAGACCGGCTTCAGGAAGCATTGGAGAAGCAGAAAGCCAAGGTCCTGGAGATCAAGAATCACCGGGATCGAATCGAGATGATGATGCGCGATGTCGAGGGCTATCAACGATCCTTCGATGAGGCCTTTCAGCGCTATGCCGACAGCCGCCTGGAAAGCGAAGCGGTGCAGACCAACATCGGCGTGCTCAGCGAGGCACAGGTACCGCTCAGCGCAAGCAGCCCGAGGCTGATTGTGAACGTGATACTGGCGGCAGTGGTCGGCGGGTTGCTCGGTCTGGGAAGCGGCCTGTTGGCCGAAGCCTTCGATCCACGGGTCCGCTCCTTACGCGACCTGGCGGAGACATCGAGTTCGGTGGTTCTGGTCAGGCTGCGCCGCTCCGGCCGCCGCGCCGGCGCTTGGCGGAGCAGTTGGTTCCGACAGGTCGCCGCAGCGCCGCGGCCGGCAATTGCCCCGGCGGGCGGTCAGCTGCCATGAGTTGGCATCCGAACAGCCGCGAAGGCGACCGCTCGCGCGTCGTATCGATCTACCGCGAGCAGCGCATCGGCAAGATTCTGGCTGACTTGGGCAAGTTGAGTGAGGGCGATGTCGTGCGCGTCGAAGCGCACAGGGCACGGACCCGGCTGCGCTTTGGAGAGGCGGCACGGCAACTGGGTCTGGTGACCGAGGCGGACGTGCAGTTCGCCCTGGCGCGGCAGTTCGATTTCGCTTTGCTGGCAACGCCCTGGGCGTACCCGCTGTCTGACGATCTCATCACCGCTCATCGGCCGTTCGGGACGGACAGCGAGGTTTTTCGGACCTTGCGCAGCCAGCTCCTGCTGCTTTGGTTTGAGGCCGGCCGTCGAGCGCTTTCGCTTGTCGGACCGGCGGCGAATGTCGGTTGCAGCTACGTTGCTGGCAATCTCGCGGTCTGCTTCGCCCAGATCGGCGCGCGGACGCTGCTGATCGATGCCGACCTGCGGCGCCCGCGGCTTGGGGCCATGTTCGGGCTGTCCAGTCGGTTCGGGCTTTCCGATCTGCTGGTGGAGCGCGGTGCGTCCGACCAGTGCATCGTCGAAGATGTAGTACCGGGACTCGACCTGGTTTCTGCGGGTACAGTGCCGCCAAACCCGCAGGAGCTGCTTAACAGGCCAGCTTTCGGAGAGCATCTGGACGCTTGGCGTCGGAGCTATGATGTCGTGCTTCTGGATAGTTCGCCGGGGAACGAGTCGGCCGACCCCCAGATCGTCGCCGCGCGCGCGGGGGGAGCCGTGGTGATCGCGCGAGCAAGCCGGACCCGAACGGCCGATGCGGCGGCCCTGTCGGACATGATTGTCGGGGGCGGTGCCGAGATCGTGGGCTCGGTCCTCAACGAGTATTAGAGATGTCGGCCTCAGCGCATAGCGAGCGGCACGCGTCGACGTTACTGCGGTCGTTTCGATGGCTGCGGGATTGGTGGGCTGTGCTGGGTGCCTATATGGTGCTCTATCTGCCTACCTATCACCGCTTGGCTATCGACGCCTGGCCCGATGAACGGAATGGACACGGGCCATTCATTCTGGCGATCGCCGCCGCCCTCTTCTGGCAACGTCGGGGCGTTTTGAAGACGGAAACGCGGACGAGCGCGCCGGTCATCGGGTCGATGGTACTCTTTTTTGGTCTCTCGCTTTATGCCGTTGGCCGCTCGCAACATATTCTGCTGTTCGAGGCGGGTTCGCAGATTCCGGTCGTGTTGGGGCTGATCCTCCTCTTTCGCGGATGGCCGAGCCTTGCCAGACTCTGGTTTCCGGTTCTCTTTCTCGCGTTTCTGGTTCCTCTCCCGGGTTTCCTTGTCGATGGCTTGACCAATCCCCTGAAGCAGCTGGTGTCGCAAGTGGTTGCCGATGGCATGTACGCCCTTGGCTATCCTGTCGCTCGCGACGGGGTGATCCTTGCGGTCGGCCCCTATCAGCTGCTCGTGGCCGATGCCTGTTCGGGACTGGACTCCATGTTCAGCCTTTCCGCCATGGGGCTGCTTTACCTCTACGTTGTCGGCCACGGGAGCTGGGTGAGGAATGCTCTGATCGTGGCATTGATTCCGCCGATTTCGTTTATCGCGAACATCGTGCGTGTCGTCATTTTGGTTCTCCTGACCTACCATTTCGGTGATTCGGTCGGGCAAGGCTTTCTGCACGGCTTCGCCGGTCTCCTCCTCTTCTCGACGGCGCTTCTGGGTGTCTTCCTGGCCGATTCCATCGTCGATCTTGTTCTGAAGGCAAAGCGCCGAACGATGGGCGTTTCGGCATGAGCACGATGACGCGCCGGCAGGCGCTAGCGGCGGTAGCCATGCTTGGCGGGGCAGGCGCCGCGTTGGCCATGACCCCGGTCAAGGGGCCCGCCGATGCGGCAGCCGAGTTCTCATTGGGCGATATCGTGCCGGCCCGGTTCGGTTCCTGGCATCTGGACGATACAGTCGTGCCCGTCCTGCCCGATCCCGAGGCACGGGCGCTGCTCGACGAGCTCTACAACCAGACCATCTCGCGGACGTACGCCAACGGTGCCGGATCGCGGGTCATGCTGGTGGTTGCCTATGGCGGCGATCAGAGTGACGGCCTGAATATCCATCGGCCCGAGGTCTGCTACGGGTCTCAGGGCTTTCAGGTACACGGCATGCACGCGGGAGAGGTCGCGCTGCGAGGCGGACTGCGGCTTCCTGTCCGGCGCTTGCACGCTGTGAAGGGCGTACGGCAGGAGCCGGTCACCTACTGGATGCGGGTCGGCGACGAGGTGGTTCTCGGCGCATTCGAGCGGAAGCTGGCACAGCTCGCGTTCGGATTCCGGCGCCAGGTGCCGGACGGTGTCCTGGTCAGGGTTTCCTCGCTGGGCGAGAGGCCCCCGGAGGCCTTTGCCCTGCATGACAAGTTCATCGGGGAGCTGCTCGCATCCATGACGCCTGCGGGGCGCGAGTTCCTGCTTGGCCCCACGGAGGACAGCCTTGGGTGACTCGCTTGCGCCGGTCGACTCGGGCAGGTCAGGCCGGCCGACCGGCCGATCCCGTTCGGACGTCATCGTAGATCGCAAGGAGCTGACGGTAGTGTGTATCGGCGGAAAAGTCCGTCGAAAGCTTGCGCCATCCGGCATGGCCCATGGTTCGCGCAAGCCCCGGCCGGGACGCGAGCAGCGCGATACGGTCCCTGAGGGCAAGGGGGTCGCCGGGCGCGACGAGAAAGCCGTCCTTGCCGTCCGCGATGACCTCCGGAATTCCGCCGATTGCGCTGCCGACGACCGGTCTGCCCTGGGCGAAGCTCTCCAGGATGGTCAAGCCGAAGGTCTCGTACCAGACGGAGGGAATGACCGTACAGATGGCATCGCGGATCAGCCTCTCCAGCGCCTCGCCGCTCTGGAAGCCGACGAGACGGACGTTCGAAAGGCGCCGCCGCTCGATGGCCGCGCGGAGCTCCGCTTCGGCGTCGCCACGTCCGGCGATGACGACCGGGACCTGAGGCAGTGGCGCCACCGCGTCGAGCAGGGTGAAGATGCCCTTCACGCGTTCCAGCCGCCCGAAGTAGAGAACGTGCCGTCCTTCGTGGTCGGCAGGGGCAGCGGCCCGGTGTGCGATGATGTTGGGCACGGTCACGAGCTTTTCCCCCGGAATGCCCATTGTCTCGAGCCGGCTGCGCTGAAAATCGCTGACGCAGATGAAGCGGTCGATCTTGGTTACGGCACCGAGCCGGCGGGCGAGAGCGGCTTCGGTGGCGCTCAGGATCGAGCGGGGCAGGGAGCCGCGATTGCAACGCTGGACCACGGCGTTCCAGAAATGTCCGTGGCTGCATCGCATGCAGGGGCGACCGTGAAGGCTGAGCGTCGAGACGGGGCAAACGAGCTTGTACTCGTGGAGGGTCTGGACCAGGGGTATGCCGCGCCGGGCCAAAGGCGCGAGAATGGAGGAGGAGAGCTTTCCGTAATAGATGTGCAGGTGCGCGACATCGATTGCTTCCCGCTCGAGAAGAGCGTCGAGGCTTCGGCGCGCGGGCCACGAATAGAGGAAGCGCGCGATGTCGGCGGCTTTCGGCCGCTCGAAATCGGCGGCGAGCGGAAAGTGCGCCGACCAGCGGGTCTGCAGGTTCTCCGGATGTCGGGCGGCGAACGGCACCACTTCGTGCCCTCTGGCCTTCAGAAGACCCTCGAGCAGGAAGTAATATGTATCCGAACCACCACGTATATGGTAATTCTGTGATATGTTAAGTATACGCAAATATGCCTCTGCCATATTGCCAGTAAATATACATTATAATAAAATCATGGAAAAGTACTTTGGCCGACCCGTTATTAAGGGTGAGGCCTGCCGCCGTCTGCTGCTGCTCGCGTCGAACTGGGCATGAGGCCCCGCTTGCCGTCAGCCGGTGCACAACTGGCAGCGGCGAATATCACCGCGGTTCGCCAGGGCGCGGCCCGATCCGGACGGCGATCGGGGTCGCGGCTCTTTGCTGCCGTCGGCCTTCTTTCTACCTGCGGCTTTGCGCTGACTGCCGGTCTTGCAATCGGCGCCGAATTTTGGCCGGCGGCCTTGGGATTGGTTGCGCTGTTGGCACTGGCGAGTGCCTATCAACTCGACCAGCGTCCGGTCGTTCGCGGCTACAGCAGCGATCTCTATTTCTGGATAGCGCTTTGTCTGGTGTTTTTGCTGCCGATGGTGTCGAGACTGCCTGGCGGTCCAAACCTTTCGTTCCTGGTCGAGGGGCTCGTGCTGTTTTGCTTGCCCTTGGCCTTGCCCAGGACAATTCGCTGGCTCCGCGAGAGCCTCTGGGCGCAGGTGGCACTGGCGGTCTTGGTCGCGTACTTCGCGATCGCTTTTACCAGCAGCCTGCTCGGGCGCTCCGCCCCGTTTGCGCTCGTTTACCAGGTCTGGACCAACGTTAAGTTCGTGCTCGTCGTTATGCTGGGCATTTACCTGGCATGGAGCGAACGCAGCGAACGAGCCTTTCACCTGTTGGTCCGCTGGGGCTGGATCCCGGCTGCGGCATTGGTCGCGGCCCAGTGGCTGGCGCCCGGTTCCACCCACGCGCTGTTCCCGCAAACGAACTACCTGTTTCACGGCATTCTGCCCGTTTACAAGGCCGTCGCATTCTTCAAGCATCCGTCGTTCCTTGCCTTCTACAGTGGCTGTTTCATGCTCCTGGCCTTTGCTTGGCTGCTGCGCGAGCGACGGGCCGTCTACCTGCTTCCGGCCTTGGCCTATGCCGTTCTCCTGTTCGCCAGCGGCCAACGTCAAGAGATGGCGGCCGCCCTGCTCGCCCTCGTTGCGGTCGCGGTCGTTGCGGGCGGCCGGGAGCGCGTTTTGAAACGGGCGCTTGCGGGCGGCATATGCTTGATCCTGGCAGCCGGCGCAGGCTGGATCCTGTTGCGGGGCTATGTCGTGCAACAAGCAGTCCACTACGGGATAATCGACGGTGCGGCCGTCGAGGCGGTGCCGCGAGCGCTGCTTTATGAGGATGCGTTCCGGATAGCGGCGATGAATTTCCCGCTTGGCTCGGGGCTCGGCACCTTCGGGAGTGCCGGTGCCGCCCGCTTCGACCTCTCCTACTATTATGACTTGGCCTACGAGCGCTACGGCTGGTGGACGCGGGAAAGCGCCCTCCAGGATACCTTCTGGTCGCAGCATATCGCGGAGTCCGGATGGATC
>CAZDBC010000026.1:0-15157 GCA_964503295.1 uncultured Kiloniellaceae bacterium
TCGAAGGCTCCGTCGGCCTGATAGAACGCTGCTTTGGAATTCACTTTGCCCTCTTTCGCCAATGCGTAGGTACCGGTCACCAGCGACACACCGCCGACCGTCTTCGACGAAGGGGTCGCCGACTGCCTCGACCGCTGGCGCGAAACGCTGGGATTCGGGGGACTCGACATGGTGTCGGGCGCCGGACACGACGCCATGTGCATCGCCCCGCTGTGCCCGACCGCCATGCTGTTCGTGCCCTGCGAAAAGGGCATCAGCCACAACGAAAGCGAGAACGCCAAGCCGGACGACCTTGCCGCCGGGGCGCGCGTCATGAGCGCGGCGCTGGTCGAGCTCGCCGAGCGCTGACCCTATGGACCGCCGGTGAGCGGTTTGTCCGCGCTTACAGCAGCAGGCGTGGAATCGCCAGGGTCCAGCTTCGCTCGGCGAAGGGCGCGCCGCCTTCGCGCGCCCGAAGGTCGCCGGTGAAGTGGAAGCTGTCCCGGCTCGCCCTGAGCCGCGTGCGGCACTCGATCTCGATCAGCCAATCGCCCCGACGCATGGAGGTCGTCTGCGCCACCTCGGTCTCCGCCGAGAGCGGATCCTCCTCGAGGATTCGGAAGCGCTTCATCAGGATATAACCGAGTTCCAGGTCGATCGCCTCGATGTGCGCCAGCGAGGCACCACCGAGTTCGCCGCCGTCGCTACGCAGGGTGTAGACCATCTCGTTGCTGGTCAGATCGATCTCGATCGTGCGGCTCATCGCAAGGTGCTGCAGCTTCCTTGTCCTGCTGCCCGGTGCCGACTCCGGCGGCGCGAAGTCGGGCAGCTCCGCGTCCTCCTTGCGCGGCGACCGCAGCGGCAGCGTCAGGCTGCTGACACCCGTGCGCACGCCGAGGATGGCCGGCTCCGGCGCCGGCCAGGCGATCGGCCAGTAGCTGGTCGAGAGCGACAGCCGCAGGCGGTGTCCCGTGGGAAAACTGTGGGCGATGTCGTTCAGTCGCAGCCTCACGCGGTACCAGCGCCCGGGCTCCAGCGGCTCTGGCGTCTCGTGGCTATCCCGGTGCGCAAGGTTCAGCAGGCCGTAGGTCACCCGGAGCACCGAGCCGTCCGGCGCGACGTCGCACAGACGCGCGCAGACCAGCGCCAGCGGCCGGTCGGCGCGCAACTCGAGCGTGACCTCGGGTGCGCCGAGAATCTCGACCGGCGCCTCGAGCGGATCGCCCTCGAAGGTCAGGGAGCCGCCGTCGTCGGGGCGCTGGTCGCGCGGCATCTCGCCTTCGGCGCCGAAGCCGCACCACTCGCCCGCGCGCACGCCGGTGGTCTGGGGAGAGCGGAACGACAGCTCGACCGGGCGCTCGGCGCTCCGTGCCAAGTGCCCGGCGTTGAGATGGAGCCGCCAGTCTTCGATATGCGGGCTCGGCCAGCTGTCCTCCGCCACCCAGCGGCCCGGCCAGTGGTCGACCTGCGGGCGCGGCGCAATGCTGTCCTGCATCCAGACCCGGTAGAGCGGCTCATCCATAATTCCGTTGGGCAGGTCCTTCAGCCAATGGTCCCACCAGCGCACGGCCTCCTGCAGGAAGCCGATTGCCGGTCCGGGCACGCCGTCCTGCGGAAAGACATGGGCCCAGGGCCCGACCAGGCCCTTGCGCGGACAGGTCAGGTTGGCGAGCAGGCGCGGCACCGCATTGGAGTAGCCGTCGGCCCAGCCGCCGACCGCGTAGACTGCGCAATCGATGGCGCCGTAGTCCTCGCAGACGGAACCGTGCTTCCAGTAGTCGTCGCGCCAGGGATGGCGCATCCACAGTGCCGGAAAGGGCTCGACCCCCTCGATGCGCGCCCGCCACATGTCGCGCCAGCGCTCCCCCACGATCAGGGGATCCGGCGGCAGCGCGCCGTAGAGTGTCAGGATCGAACCCCACTGCATGTTCTCGTTCAGCAGGCAACCGCCCATGTAGTGGGCGTCGTCGGCGTAGCGGTCGTCGGTCGAACAAAGCGTAATGATCGCCTTGAGGGCCGGCGGCTGCAGGGCGGCGACCTGCAGCGCGTTGAAGCCGCCCCAGGAGATTCCCATCATGCCGACCTTGCCCGAGCACCAGTCCCGGCCGGCGATCCAGTCGATGATCTCGAGCGCATCATCATGCTCTTCCTGCGTGTATTCATCACGCAGCAGGCCGTCGGAATCGCCCGACCCGCGGACATCGACCCGCACGCTGGCGAAGCCCTTCATCGCGAAGTAGCGGTGGATCGGTTCGTCGCGGGCGCGCATGAAGTCGCGCTTGCGGTAGGGAATGTATTCCAGAATCGCCGGCACCGGCCGCGTCTCGGCCTCGGCCGGCAACCAGATGCGCGCGGCGATCCGGCAGCCGTCGGACATCTCGATCCAGACGTTCTCGAACTCGCGGATGCCCCCCGGCGCAGTCGTCATGCTCGATTTGCCCCGGCCCCGGCGACGGCCCGCTTCAGGCTTCGCCCGGCCGGCCCGAGGGCACCAGGGCCGGCCGGTCGGTGGCGCCCTGGCTTCGGCGCCGCCCACGTCCCGGCAGAAGGGTTTGTGCCGACCAGAAGCTGAGCGCCAACTTCTCGCGCACGCCGAAGCCGGTCTCCAGATCCCAGCAGTTGACAATGGCGAGGCGGAAGCCGCCCGGCGGCATGGAGTGGGCCGCGGGCGGCCAGTCTTCGTGGAAGGTGATCTGAATGCTCGTCACCTCCGGCGTGCGCAGCAGCTCCTCGACCAGATCGGCTGGCGGGTGCCGGTACTGGATGCCGTGGGCCCCGAACAGCACCACGCTGTAGCCGTCGCGCCGTCGCGCATCGTCAAAGTGCCATTCGCCGTCGGCGTAGAGCCGGACCAGCGCCTCGAGCCAGCCGTCTCCGTAAAGGTCGGGCCACTGGTCGGAGAAGCGCAGATGCACCTCGATGATGCGCGCACCGATGGTCTCCAGGTTGACCATGCCGGTGTAGCCCGAGAGGTTGCGCGCGATCCATTCGCCGCAACAGCGCTCGACCTCGGGCCGGGCTTCGGCGAGCACCGTCCAGTAGTCGAAGACGCCGTCGCCGATGGGCTTGCCGATGGTGTGGCGCCACCATCTCGCCTCGCCGCCGACCACGGCCACGTCCGAGCTGACGTGCTCGCCCTCGAACAGCGGCATCCACATGTGGCCCGGCCGCTGGTGGCGCTTGTAGTCCTTCAGCGTGCGGAAGACCCGGCTGCCCGCGCCCATCCCGCGCATGTTGTAGATCGGCTTGCTGAACACGGGAAAGCTCTGCGGATCGAGCCCGTGCGGCGCGCAGGGCAGATCCTGGCTCTCGGCAATCGCAAGCTTGTTGTAGACCCACTTGTACTGCGGATACCACGCCCAGGCGTCGCCGTCCTCGGTCGGGATTCGAACGTCCTTGGGACACTCGACGGCAGTGAAGTATTGCTGTCGCCAGGGATCGGCCTCGCAGATCGGCACCTTGTTTCCCGCCTCTCATTAACAAGTGTGTCTGACCAGCATAGCGCAGATTTGCGCGCACGCCAGAACCGACCAACAGGGCCGTGCGTGCGTCCGTTTTCGCTAGGGCGTCCCACCGCTTGCGCGCCCGGCGCGCCGGCGACTGTAGTGGCGTTGCGCTTTCGCCCTGTTGCCGCACAGGCGCATGTCGCACCATTTCTTGCCGCCATTGCGGCTCCGGTCGAGGACCAGCCATGCGCAGCCCGGACAGGCCCTGACCCGGCCCAGTCGGGGCGAGAAGGCGAGCTCGATCGCCGAGGCGGCCAGCCGCGCGCCCAGCGGTAGCTGCCGCGCCGCCGCTTGGTCGGCAGCGAGGCACAGTCCGCCAGGACCGGCGGCCAGAGGAAGCCGCGCCAGCTTGCGGCGATAGCAGTCCAGCACCACGGCCAGCGCCGCGCGATCCGGCTCTGCGCCGGCCGCAACGGCGCGGAACAGGCGGTCAGTCGCCTCGCGCAGGCGCAGGAGCTGCCGCAGGCCCGCCGGAGAGAACGCGCCGTCCTCCACCGCCAGGCCGGCCGCCGCCGCCCAGGCATGCAGGTCGACGGCCGTGCCGAGGCGGTCCTCCCGGCGTGCCGGGTCGTTGCGAAACACCACGCTGTTGGCGAAGTCGAGACAGAGCGCGCCGGAGACGAAATGGTGGTCTGCCCAGCGGAAGGTCGCCTCGGCCGGCCCCTCGCCGGCCTCGTTGACAGCTGCCTGCGGCTCGGACATTCTTACCATCAAACAGCTTTTAATAGTTAGACTTCAGCCATGCAAGCGGGCCGCGGGCGACTCTGGCCGGGACATCAGGAGAGGCGTAGACGGCGGTCCACGCAGCGTCCGGCATGACGGCCGGCCCCACGGCGCTCGAGCTCGCCTATTTCCTGCAACAATGCATCAACGCCCTGGTGGTCAGCGCGCTCTACATGGTTTTAGCCGTCGCCTATGCGCTGGTCTACGGCATCACCAACCGCATCGTGCTGATGTTCGGCGATTTCGCCACGTTCGGCGCGTTCTACGGCCTGTTCTGCGTCGCCCTCTTGACCGCGAAGACCGCGCTCGGGCTGGGTGCGACCCTGTCGCTGGCCCTGATCGCAACGCTCGCCGGCACGGCGGCGCTCGGCTTCGCCACGCAGCGTCTCGTCGTTCGGCCTTTGCTCGGGCAGAGCTCCCAGGCCCTGCTGATCGCAACGCTCGGCATCGCCATCGTGCTGCAGGACAGCCTGCGGCTGACCACGGGTGGGCGCGAGCAATGGCTGCCGCCGCTGTTCGATACGCCGCTATTGCTGCATGCCGCGGCGGGCTTCGGCGTCCATGTCACGCCGATGCAGCTTCTGACGCTGCTGGTGGCTGCGATCCTGGCGGGCCTTTTGCTCCTTTCGATGCGCGCCACCGCTTTCGGCCGCAACTGGCGCGCCTGCTGTCAGGACAGCCGGCTGGCCGCGCTCTGCGGCGTCGACGTGCCGCGAACCCTGGCACTGACCTTCGTCGTGGCGTCGCTCTACGCCGGCGTCGGCGGCCTTGTGATTGCGCTGTCCTACGGCGGCGTCAGTTTCTACATGGGCACCATGCTCGGCCTCAAGGCCCTGCTGGCCGCCATCATGGGCGGCTTCGGCTCGCTCGGCGGCGCGCTGCTGGGCGGGCTGCTGCTCGGCTGTCTCGAGACCTTCTGGTCGGCCTATTTCCAGATCGAGTATCGCGACGTCGCGGTGCTGCTCTTCTTCCTGCTGCTGCTCGTGCTGCGACCGGACGGCCTGGTGGCGAGCCCGCAGCGCCGTGATGCGGCGCCATGACGGAAAGGCCTCGACGATGACGGAAATACGCGCAACGCCGGACCCTCGTTCGACGTATCGGCACAACCTGCTGCTGCTGGCCGGCCTGCTCTGCATCGCGCTGGCGACCGCCTGCGACGACTCGCCGGACGACCGGCCCTATATCGTCTTCGAAGGCGGCGGCTTCGTGTTCAACTACCGGGTGGCGGACGCCTATTACGGCTTCGTCGCGCGCGCCGAACGAGACATCCCGGAGGGCACGCTGCTCGAGGCGGTGTTCGAGGACCCGGCCGGCGGCCCCCCCTTCACGATGACCCAGCCGGCGCGCCCCGACCGGCTCAAGTACAGCTTCCGCAGTCCGCCGCTGCGGGGCATCGAGGCCGGCCGGGACTACCGCGTCGAGTTGCTTCTGCGCGACCCCGCGAGCGGCGCGGTATTGGCCACTTACACGCGCACCTTCCGCAGCCAGATCAGCCAGGACGTCCAGCCCGAAAGCCCTCTGACCGTCGGCCCGGGCTACCACCGCAATCCGCAGCAGGGCCGGCGCGAGGATTTGCCCGCGCCCTCGAGCGACCGCTGACGGGCACGGGGTGCCGCACGGCGGCCTGGCACCGGGCACGCCACTGGACTTACAAAGACGCCTGACCGATAGTCCGTCGAGACTTTCTAATCGGGGTGTCGCTCCGGGGGGGACAGCGATGTCGCGTGCAACCTTCTGGCGGACCTGCTGCGCGCTGGCGCTGCTGACGTCCCTGTCGGGTTGCCTGTTCAGCCATGGCGAGAACCTGCCGCGTGCGTCGGCCGCCCTCGAAGAGAGCCGACGGCTGCCGCCGCAGCCTGCAAGCTTCGCCTACTGCCGCGATCACGGCTGCAGCACGCAGCGCCGGATCGGCCTGACCAGCAGCGAATGGCAAGCAGTGACGGCGCCGCTGCGAGATCCCGCGGCCAGCGCGGAGGAGGAACGCGCGCGCATCGCTCAGGCGGTCGGCCGCTTCGAGCTCGCCGTCGGCGCCAAGGCCGGCACCCACGGCGACGTCGGAGGCACCCTGACCGGTTTCTTCCGGGCCGGGCAGCAGGACTGCATCGACGAGGCGGTCAACACCACCCGCTTCCTGCTCATGCTGAGATCCGCCGGGCTGCTACGCCACCATGCGGTCGGCACGCCGGTCCATCGAGCCTGGATTCCCGGCGAGTTCACCCACATTACCGCGACAGTGACCGAGCTGACCGGCGCGGGCGGCCGCTATGCCATCGACTCCTGGTTCCATGGCAACGGCCACCCGGCCGAGGTGGCCGAGCTTTCGGCTTGGCTGGACGGCTGGGAACCGGCCGATTGGCGCTTCGAAGCCACATCGATCGGCGCCGCGCCGACCGCCCTTGCGGTCCAGTAACTCCGCCCGCTCTGCCCCCGCCCCTCGTCGTCGATCAGGAGGGCGCGCAGTCGAGCAGCGGCCCGAGCTGGCCGACCCGGCGTTCAATGACCCGAGCGCGCTGCGCGACGTAAGGCCCGGCCGGTGCCGGCGACCATTCGCGCGGATTGGGCAGAACGGCGGCGAGCAGGGTCGATTCGCGCGCGCTGAGATTTGCCGCCGGCTTGCCGAAATAGTGGCGCGAGGCCGCTTCCGCACCGTAGATGCCCGGCCCCCATTCGGCGACATTGAGGTAGACCTCGAGAATCCGACGCTTCGGCCACAGCACTTCGAGCATCAAGGTCGGCGGCACCTCCAGTGCCTTGCGCAGCAGGCTGCGTTGCGGCCAGAGGAAGAGGTTCTTGGCCGTCTGCATGGTGACGGTGCTGCCCCCACCGGCCTGCTCGCCGGCGGCATAGGCCTCGACCGCCGCCTGCAGGGAGCCCCAGTCGAAACCGTTGTGCCGGCAGAAGAGGTTATCCTCCGCGGCGATCACCGCCCGCGGCAGGTGGGCCGAGATCTCGGTCAGGGCGGTCCAGTCGCGCGACCAGCCCTCACCCTCGAACAGCCGTAACACCATCAGCGGCGTCGCCGGCGGCGGCACGACCCGATAGAGCAGGACCAGACCCAAAGGCACGCCGACGGTGACCGCGAGCACGGCCAGTAACAACCGGCGAAGCGCGCGCAGCGCGCGGTGCAGCATGATCCCGCCACTCCCGGGCTCGTAGGGACTCGCAAGGGGGTGCGAACGACCTCGCGGAACGCCAGCGCCAGGGCTGCTCTACGGCGATCGCCGTGCGGGATCAAGCCGGTTGGCTCGACTGCGGACAGCGTCTGCTGGACGCACGCGGACGGACTCAGCCGGCATGGCTCGGAACCCTTGCCCGCGCCCCGCTGCCGCTGCGCGTGCAGTCGAGATCGCGCAGCAGACCGTCGCCCAGTCCGTAGATCCAGCCGTGCACCGCCAGGCTCTGTCCGCGCGCCCAGGCGTCGCGGACGATCGGACTCTCGGATACGCGCACCACCTGCGCCTCGACATTGAGCTCGCACAGGCGGTCGAGGCGGCTGGTTTCGTCGGCGATCTCGTCGAGCCGTCCGGCGGCTCGTTCGGCGATGTCGCGGATCGGCTGGAGCCAATGGTCGATCAGGCCGTGCCGCTCGCCGTCGACGGCTGCCCGGACGCCGCCGCAGCCGTAGTGGCCGCACACGATGATATGGCGGACCTTGATCACCTCGACGGCGAACTGGAGCACCGAGAGGGCGTTCAGATCGCCCGGTTGCATGAGATTGGCGACATTGCGATGGACGAAGACCTCGCCGGGCTGAAGTCCGGTGATGGTGTTTGCCGGCACGCGGCTGTCCGAACAGCCGATCCAAAGATATTCCGGCCGCTGGATCCGCTTGAGCCGGCTGAAATACTCGGGATCCTCGCGCACCCGCTCGGACGCCCAGCTCGCATTGCGTTTGAGGAGATCTTCGATCATCTGTCCTTTCCCGACGGCAGGACGACACCTCGCCGGGCCGCAACACGACGGGCGAGGCTCTGCAGATCGCGCGTCCGCAGCCGGGCCCGCGCGATCGGGATGAGAATGCTGTTCAACAGAGCGAAGTGCCGACGCAGAGCACGAGACAAGGCTAGCAGCTTTTCGCGCAGTGATCGAGGCACCTGACGCTCGCCCGCTTGGGCCGGAGCGTCAAGTTCGGTCAGAATATCGTTGCACAGCCCGACGACCGTCGCGCGCTCCGCGGCGAGCCGGGTCAGTACGGATTCGATGCCGTCCTCGGGTTTGCAGCGCCGCCGCAGCAGCAGGTAGAGATCTTGTTCCTCGTCGAGCACGTGGCTCGAAAGGTCGTGGCGCAACTCCTCGAGGAGTCGGGACGCCCGCACCGGATCGATCGCCACTTGCAATGCCATGGCGTGGAGGAGTTTCGACAGGTCTCGG
Organism: uncultured Kiloniellaceae bacterium; assembly: GCA_964503295.1. Taxonomy (GTDB): domain Bacteria; phylum Pseudomonadota; class Alphaproteobacteria; order Kiloniellales; family Kiloniellaceae; genus CAZDBC01. The sequence goes on from CAZDBC010000026.1 coordinate 8,580, forward strand.
CGACGGCCGTGCTCGGCGCAGATCAGATCGAGCGGTTGCAGGAACCGTTCAGGATCCGGCGGACGCCCGCAGCCGTCGCCGGCAGGCCTGGCCATCGTCCTCTGCTCCACCAAGCATCGGCGCCGCACGCCCCGGACCCTCTCCCTTTCCGCGTCGCGGCACGATCGCTCCTGCTCCTCGCCCGTACCGGCGGCGATCGCCGCTAGGACGCCGGCAGACCGAGGCGCTCGCGAACCGCTGCCGCGCGCTCGCGCAGGCCGGCAGCCTCACCCTCTTCGAAGGCGATCTCAGGGGGCACTCCTTGCGTGGCTCTGTATAAGGCCCAGGCCGCCGCGGCCTGGTCGCGGTCAATGCCGTGGATCAGGACCGGCAGATTGGACTCCTCGGCGAGATAGTCGGCGAGCTCATCGATCTGCGCGTCGTCGGGCAGGGCACCGGCGACCGGAAGGTTGAAATAGCGCAGCCGGGCGAACTCGGCGACGCTCTGCTCGTTCGCGCTCTCCGTTGGCGACGGCTGGAGATTGACCACGGCGCGGAAGCCGATTCCCTTGGCCTCCATGATGCCGAGCCGCCCCAATGGACCGGCGGTCGCGATCATGGGATGGACACGATCGTAATAGGAGATGCGATCACTGACCTCGTCGCCGAACGGCGCTTCCCGCCCCTCTTGTGCCAGCGACGGCCCGATTCCTCCGGACAGGACCGCCAGAAGCCAGACCGCGGCGGCGACGGCCGTTCGGCGTGCCAGGGCATAGGATCCCATTGCTGTCTCCTTCATGGCCTGGAATTCCCGTCGGTCACTGCACGAGCGGCGAGGTCGCGCCGCGCAAGTCGATGCCCTCGATCCTGGCCTGGCCGACCAGCAGGGAGATGTACTGCCTGACCGCCTGTCGCCAGACCCGATCCTCGAGGTAGTCGGCGATGCGCTGGCGCACCGCCTCGAAGGGCAACTCCCGGCCGTCGACCCGGCGTTCGACCTTCAGCACGTGATAGCCATAGCGCGTCTTGATCGGCACCGGGCAGAGCTGGCCTTCCTCCAGGTTGAACAGAAAGGTCTCGAGCTCCGACACCGTGCTGCCACGGGTTAACTGGCCGAGATTGCCGCCCTGCTGGGCCGACGGACAGTCGGAGCGCTGCCGCGCCAGGTCGGCGAACCGGGCCGGATGGCGCTGGAGCTCGGCGATCGTCTCCTCGGCCCGCTTTCGGGCGACCTCCAGCGCCTCCTCGTCGTCGGGCGCCGACAGGAACAGGATGTGGCGTGCCTCCACCAGATCGGGGCTGCGGAAGCGGCGCCGGTTGGATTGGTAGTAGCGGCGGCAACTCTCCTCGTCCGCCTCGGGCGTGTCGAGCTGGCTGGCCAGCAGGCGGCGGATGACACGCTCTTCCAGGACTTCGTTTTCCTCGCAGTCATCCTTCGCGGCCTCGGCCGCGACTCCGCGCCGCGACGCCTCCTGCATCAGCAGCTCGCGCACCACCAGCGCGACCGCCGCGGCGCGGCGCGCGTCGTCCAGCGAGCCGGCGGGGTGGTACTGGGCCTCATGCGCGACCTCGCGCTCGCTGATGGTGACTCCGTTGACCTCGATCTTCATGTCACACGGCTCCCCGCCCCATGTACACGTTGCGGCGCACGATCTGGTAGCCGGTCCGTCCCAGATACCAGATCGGCGCGCTGAAGATGTGCACCAGGCGCGTGAAAGGCGTCAGCAGGAACAGCGTCATGCCGAAGACGATGTGGATCTTGTAGATCCAGGGAACGTGATCGAGCAGATGGGCCGCACCCGCCTTGAACAGCATAATGCTGCGCGACCACTCGGCCATGACCAGCATGTGCGTGCCGTCGGCATCGGCGATCGAGAACGGAATGCCGGCGATCCCGATGATCAGCTGAACATAGATGAACAGCAGGATGAACAGGTCGGTCTTCTTGCTGGTCAGGCGGATTCGTTTGTCGAACAGGCGCCGGTGAATCAGCATGGTCATGCCGACGAAGCACATCGCGGCAAAAATACCGCCGGCAGACACTGCCAGCATCTGCTTGGCTTTCACCGAAAGGCCGAGCGCCTTGTAGACCTCCGGCGGCGTCAGCAGGCCGAAGAAGTGGCCAAAGAAGAGCAGCAGGATGCCGACGTGAAAGAGGATGCTGCCCCACATGAGCTGCCGCCGGCGCAGGAGCTGACTCGACTGCGCGCGCCAAGTGTACTGGCTGCGGTCGAAGCGCGCCCAGCTGCCCAGGAAGAACACAACCATGCAGAGGTACGGATAGAAGCCGAACAGGAACTCGTTGACGTAGTTCATCTCTTTCTCCCTGCGCCGGATCAGCCGGCATCCGAAGGGGCAAAACGCGCGACCATCGCCGAGGCTGCGGCGCAGCCGCCGTCCTGCGCTCCGGCGGCACCGGCTTCGTCGAAGGTTACCGGTGCCTCGAACCATGCGGCATCGAGCGCCTCGGGCGTGTCGTCCCGCGTTTCCTCCGCCGCCTGGCGCTGCGCCCGGTCCGCGCGGCGGTCCCCGGCGAGGGCGGCCACCGCGGCGAGCAGGACATGATGCGGCGCGCCGCGGCGTTTCAGGCGCGCGGCGATCAGCTCGAGGATGTCGACCACCTCGGCCAGGAATCCCCGCGCCTCATCGCGCGGCAAGACCGAAAGAAACTCCAGCACCAGGGGCAGGAAATCGGGCAGCTCGCAGGAGTCGAGCTCCAGTCCGTAGGCGCGGTAGCGCTCGATCAGGCGCACCATAGCCTGGCCGCGGTCCCGGCTCTCGCCGTGTACGTGCTCGAAGATGTAGAGCGAGGTCGACTTGCCGAAGTCGAAGGCCTCGATGTAGGCCGCCTGCGCCGCCAACAGGCCCTGACGTTTCTGGGCCTCGACGAAGTCGAGTACGGCCCGGCGCTCGGCCGCGGGCAGCAGGGCTTCGGATTCAAGCACCTCGGCCAGCTCCCCCGCATGCTCCCAAACTTCCGCCGTGGGATAGCGCAACAGTGCCGAGAGCGCGCGAAAGGTCAGCATCTCGCCTCCTTCCCCTACCATTCGGCCCGCTCGCCGCGAGTCTTGCGCGTGTCGCGTCCGAACAGGCTGAACTCGCTGTTGCCCTCGCTGCAGCCCAGCCCGAAGCTGAAGCCGCAGGTGCCGCGCTCGTCATAAGGGTTGGCCCCGACCTCCTTGTGACTGGTCGGAATGACGAAGCGGTCTTCGTAGTTCGCGATCGCCATGTAGCGGTACATCTCCTCGACCTGCTCCTGCGTCAGCCCGACCTTGTCGAGCACGGACTGGTCAAGCCGGCCGTCGATGTGCTTGCGGCGCATGTAGGTGCGCATGGCCAGCATCCGCTCCAGGCCGAGCGCCACTGGCGCCTCGTCGCCTGCGGTCAAAAGGTTCGCCAGATACTTGAGCGGGATGCGCAGCGAGCGCACGTCCGGCATGCCGTCCTCTTCGCCCATGGCGCCGGCCTCGGCCGCCGACTGGATCGGCGAGAGCGGCGGCACGTACCAGACCATCGGCAGCGTGCGGTACTCGGGATGGAGCGGGAAGGCGACCTTCCAGTCCATGGCCATCTTCCACACCGGCGAGGCCTGGGCTGCATCAAGCCAGGATTGGGGAACGCCCTGGCGACGCGCTTCGGCGATGATCTCGGGATCGAAGGGATCGAGAAAGACGCCCAGTTGGGCGGGATAGAGCTCCTTCTCGTCGGCGACGCTCGCCGCCTCCTCGATGCGATCCGCGTCGTAGAGCAGAACGCCGAGGTAGCGGATGCGCCCCACGCAGGTCTCCGAGCAGACGGTCGGCTGGCCGACCTCGATGCGGGGGTAGCAGAAGATGCACTTCTCGGACTTACCCGACTGCCAGTTGTAATAGATCTTCTTGTACGGGCAGCCTGAGACGCACATGCGCCAGCCGCGACACTTCTCTTGGTCGATCAGGACGATGCCGTCCTCCTCGCGCTTGTAGATCGCGCCCGACGGACAGGCCGCGACGCACGAGGGATTGAGGCAGTGCTCGCACAGGCGCGGCAGATACATCATGAAGGTGTTCTCGAACTGGCCGTAGATCTCCTTCTCGATGTCCTGGAAGTTCTGATCCTTCGAGCGTTTGGAGAACTCGCCGCTCAGGATCTCCTCCCAGTTCGGCCCCCATTCGATCGACTCGATCCGCTCGCCGGTGATTTGCGAGATCGCCCGGGCCGTCGGCGCCGCCTCCGATTCCGGGGCGTTGTGAAGGTACTCGTACTCGAAGTCGAACGGCTCGTAGTAGTCGTCGATTTCCGGCATCGCCGGATTGGCGAAGATGTTGGCGAGAATGCGCCACTTGCCGCCGAGGCGCGGCTGGATCTTGCCGTTGCCGGCGCGACTCCAGCCGCCGCGCCAGCGATCCTGGTTCTCCCAGTCCTTGGGGTAGCCGATGCCCGGTTTGGTCTCGACGTTGTTGAACCAGGCGTATTCGACGCCTTCGCGGGTCGTCCAGACGTTCTTGCAGGTCACCGAGCAGGTGTGGCAACCGATGCACTTGTCGAGATTGAGCACCTTGCCGATCTGGGCCCTGATCTTCATTCTGCGGCCTCCTTGTACTGGCGTTTCTCGGACAGCGGCCGGTCGCGCCAGTCCACTTCGCGCATCTTGCGCATGATGACGAACTCGTCCCGGTTCGAGCCGACGGTGCCGTAGTAGTTGAAGCCGTAGCTGAGCTGGGCGTAGCCGCCGATCATGTGCGTCGGCTTGAGGGTCGCCCGAGTCACCGAGTTGTGGATGCCGCCGCGCTTCTTCGTGATCTCGCTGCCCGGGACGTTCGTCATCTTCTCCTGGGCGTGATACATGAAGGTCGCGCCCTCGGGGATGCGCTGGCTGACAACGGCCCGCGCGACCAGCGCGCCGTTGACGTTGTAGGCCTCGACCCAGTCGTTGTCCTCGATGCCGGCCTTGCGCGCGTCGGCCTCGCTGATCCAGATGATCGGACCACCGCGCGACAACGTCAGCATGATCAGGTTGTCCGTGTATGTGGAGTGTATGCCCCACTTCTGGTGCGGCGTGATGAAGTTCAGCACGATCTGCGGATTGCCGTTGTCCTTGTCGTCCATCACGGCCTCGATCGTCTTGGTGTCGATCGGCGGCCGGTAGACGCAGAGACTCTCGCCGAAGGCACGCATCCAGGGATGGTCCTGGTAGAACTGCTGCCGTCCGGTCAGCGTGCGCCAGGGAATGAGCTCGTGGACGTTGGTCCAGCCGGCGTTGTAACTGACCTTCTCCGACTCGATGCCGGACCAGGTCGGCGAGGAGATGATCTTGCGCGGCTGCGCGACGATGTCGCGGAAGCGGATTCGCTCGTCCTCTCGGTGCACGGCCAGATGGCGGTGATCGCGGCCGGTCGCCTTGCCGAGCGCCTCCCAGGCCTTGACCGCGACGCGACCGTTGGTCTCGGGCGCCAGCATCAGGATGGTCTCGGCCGCCTCGACGTCCTGCACGATGCGCGGCATGCCCTTGGTTGGCCCGTCCTCCGTCGTCGGCCGGTTGAGTGCACGCAGGTCCTCGACCTCGTCCTTGGTGTCCCAGTTCACCCCCTTGCCGCCGTTGCCGATTGTCGTCATGAGCGGCCCGAGCGCGGTGAAACGCTTGTAGGTGTTGGGATAGTCCCGCTCGACCAGTGCCACGCCCGGCATCGTCTTGCCGGGCACGGGCTCGACCGCCCCCGTCTTCCAGTCGTGCACGTCGAAGGCTTGGCCGAGCTCGCCGGGCGTGTCGTGCAACAGCGGCGTCAGAACGACATCCTTCTCGACGCCCAACTCGCCCTCGGCGACGGCCGAGAAGCTCTTCGCGATCGCCTTGAAGATGTCCCAGTCGCTGCGCGCCTCCCAGACCGGATCTACGGCCGCCGTCAGCGGATGGATGAAGGGGTGCATGTCGGTCGTGTTCATGTCGTTCTTCTCGTACCAGGTGGCGGTCGGAAGAACGATGTCGGAGAACAGGCCGGTCGTGTTCATGCGGAAGTCGATGGTGACCATCAGGTCGAGCTTCCCCTCGGCCGGATCGTCGCGCCAGACGACCTCTTCCGGGCGGTGCTCGCCGGTCGCGCCCAGCTCGCTGTTGAGAACGCCGTTGTCGGCGCCCAGCAGGTGGCGCAGAAAGTACTCGTGCCCTTTCCCGCTCGCGCCCAGCAGGTTGGAGCGCCAGACGAAGAGGTTGCGCGGCCAGTTCGCCGGGTTGTCCGGGTCTTCCGACGCCATGGCCAGTTCGCCGCTCTTGAGCTGCTGCGCCACGTATTCGCCCGGCTGCTTTCCGGACTCGGCCGCGGCCTTGGCGACCTCGAGCGGATTGCGGTTGAGCTGCGGCGACGACGGCAGCCAGCCCATGCGCTCGGCGCGCACGTTGAAGTCGATCAGGCTGCCGTGCCACTGTTCAGGCTCGGCCAACGGCGAAAGGATCTCACGTACCGACAGGCGCTCGTACTTCCACTGGCAGGTGTGGGCGTACCAGTAGGAGGTCGAGTTCATGTGGCGCGGCGGGCGGCTCCAGTCGAGCGCGAAGGCCAGCGGCAGCCAGCCGGTCTGCGGCCTGAGCTTCTCCTGCCCGACATAGTGGGCCCAGCCGCCTC
>CAZDBC010000027.1:0-14907 GCA_964503295.1 uncultured Kiloniellaceae bacterium
CGCTGCTCGAAATCGGGGGCGTAACCACCGGGCCCGTAACGAATCGCCAAGTCGACGTTATCGCGGCGGAAGTCGGTCTTGCCCCACTTGGTGTCAATGCGGACGTCGACGTCCGGGTTGTTGCGCCAGAAGCGGTCGAGGCGGGGGATCAGCCACAGCGAGGCAAAGGAGGGGGCGACGCTCACCGTCAGGCCGCCCGGACGGCCGACGCTGCGGATCGCCTGCACCCCCTCGCTCAGGGCCTCGAAGCCCCGGCGCAGCCCGGCGAGGCCGGCCTGGCCCTCCGGTGTCGGCGAGACGCTGCGCCCGTCGCGGCGCAGAAGAGGGACGCCGAGATCTTCCTCGAGGGCCTTGATCTGGTGGCTGACCGCGCCGGGCGTGACGGCCAGCTCATCGGCTGCCTTGGACAGGCTGCCGTGGCGTGCCGCGGCCTCGAAGGTGCGCAGGGCGGTCAGGGACGGAAGGCGCGCTGGGCGATCGGACATCGAATAAACCTCAAAAAATGTCCAAGAAGTCTCGTTTGGGTTTCCGCCGAACATAGGCCAAATTCCAATGCAAGTGAAGGGCTCTTGCGGTGCCCTCATCGCAGTTCGGCTCACTGAAGTATGAATAAAAATCAAAGAAAGGATGATGGCCATGTCGATCGTTTATCCCGCCCGTTGGCGACAACAATCGCGCCCGGTCCAGGTGCGCCGGGGTGTCAAGGCGAGGCAAGGGGGTCGGCCGAGCCTGCGCGGTCGCGATGCCGTCGCGCTGCTGCGCGGCGCGCTGGCTGCGGTCCTGGGCCCGCCGATCACCCCGGCGGGCGAGGTCCGCGACCGGCTCGAGCTTGCTTTGCGGGGCGTGCGCCAGACGCGCGGCGTTCGCCAGCCTTGAGCCTATGAGCGAAGGTGGACGACGGCGGCGTCTCGAGGGCCTGCGGGCCGAGGGGGCGACGCCGTCCCGTGAAAGAGAAAACGCATAATGTATATTATGGGAAATAAACGCCATAGCGCGAGGCGCCGGGGGAAAGCATGGCATTCGCGGCGCTTTCCCGCTACCTTGCTCGGCCTTTGGGGGAGCCTCTGGCGGCATGTCGATCACCATCGAGCAAGCCTCGCCCGCACTCGCGTCCGGCGGGTCCGGCGATGGCGGTCGCTATCCGCTCGACGAGTGGTCGCGCGCGCGTTTGGTCGCAGCCGTCGCCGAAACGGTCGCCGCGGCCTGTCTGCGCCCGGAGCTCGCTCTCCCGCCAGCGGCCGTCGATGCAGTGCCGGCGACGGTGGCGGAGTTCTATGCCCTCTATGGCGAGCGCCCGGTTCGCGACAACAGCGGCGGCAGCGGCTTCAACGACAGTCTCTGGCTGTTCGTCCTGACGCGCCTGCTGGCTCCGGAGCTGATCGTCGAAAGCGGCGTGCACCGGGGCCATTCGACCTGGCTTTTGCGCCAGGCGCGGCCCGAGGCCGAGCTGTACTGCTTCGATCCGGACCTGTCCCGGCTGGTCTACCGGGATCCGGCGGCGCGCTATCATGCCGGCGACTGGACGGAGGTGGCGCTGCGTGCCGGCGACGCCCCCAGCCTGGTCTTCTTCGACGATCACATCGACCAGGCCCTGCGCCTGCGCCAGGCCTGCGCGCGCGGCTTCGGGCGCTGTCTTTTCGATGACAACTTCCCCGCCTATAACCTCTATGCGACGGGCGGCCCGCCGGTCCCGACGCTGGCCATGGTCCGCGATCCCGCCCTTGATGCGGGCCGAGAGCTGGCGTGGGTGCGCAACGGCAAGGTCTACCGCTACCGCCATCGCCCGGAGCTGTGCGAGGACGCGCGGGAGCTGATTGCGGACTATGTCGAGTTGCCCGAGCTGGCGCCGCTGACCGGCTACAGCCCGGGGTCGCGCCTGACCTTCGTTCGTGCGAAGCTCGGCGAGCAGGACCGATAAAAAGCGTGAAGAAAGGCAGGATAGGTCATTGATGCTTAAAAGGAAACTTGACTTTGATCTGTGTCGCCCGGGGCGCGGCCGGCGTCTGCCTCTGGCCGTCCTGACCGTGCTCCTGGGCGGTCTGATCGGCCTGGATGCGCCGGTCCGGGCGGAGGTCGAGATCCTGGAATCGCAGGACGCGCCGACCGGCAGCCTGTCCGAAACGCCCGTCTTCAAGGAGCAGGTGAACGCCGGAGAACTACCGCCGGTGCAGGCGCGGGTCCCTGCCGTCCCCCGGCTCGCCGGCGACCTGCGCGGCGACATCGAACTCGGGCGCCACGGCGGCGACCTGCGCACCATGGTGACCCGGACCAAGGACACCCGGCTGATGGTCGTCTACGGCTACGCCCGTCTGGTGGCCTACGACCCCGAGCTCAACCTGCGCGCGGATATTCTGCGCAAGCTGGAGATCGAGGACGGCCGCATCTTCACCATGCACCTGCGAGACGGGCACCGCTGGTCGGACGGCCACCCCTTCACCAGCGAGGACTTCCGCTTCTGGTGGGAGGATGTGGCCAACAATCCCGAGATTTCGCCGGTCGGACCGCCCGCGATGCTCAAGGTCGACGGCGAGCTGCCCGAGGTCGAGATCCTGGACGAGACCACGGTGCGCTACAGCTGGTCGCAGCCCAACCCCTACTTCGTGAACCTGCTGGCCGGCGCCCGGCCGCTGTTCATCTACAGCCCGAGCCACTACCTCAAGCAGTTCCACATCGACTACGGCGACAAGCAGGAGATCGAGCTGCTGGTCGAGCAGGAGGGCGCGCGCAACTGGGCGCAGCTCTATAACCGCAGGGACAACCTCTATCGCTTCGACAATCCGGACCTGCCGACGCTGCAGCCCTGGCGCAATGAAGTGCCGCCGCCGTCCCAGCGCTTCGTCATGAGCCGCAACCCCTACTATCACGTGGTCGACGCGGAAGGGCGCCAGCTTCCCTACATCGACCGCGTGGTCATGAACGTGGTCGGCCCGGCCCTGGTCGCGGCCAAGGCGAGCTCGGGCGAGGCCGACCTGCAGTCGCGCGGCCTCAATTTCACCGATTACACCTTCCTGAAGGAGGCCGAGGCGCGCAACGATTTCGACGTGCGCCTCTGGCGCACGGTGCGCGGCTCTCAGCTCGCGCTCTATCCCAATCTCAACGTGCAGGACCCGGTCTGGCGCGGGCTTATCCGCGACGTGCGCTTCCGCCGCGCCCTGTCGCTGGCGATCGACCGGCACGAGATCAACCAGGTGATCTATTTCGGGCTGTGCATTGAGGGCAACAACACGGTCCTGCCGGACAGTCCGCTCTATGAGGAGCACTTCCGCAAGATGTGGGCCGAGCATAACGTGGCCAAGGCCAACGCTCTGCTCGACGAGATCGGGCTGACCGGGCGCAACAGCGAGGGCATTCGCCTTCTGCCCAACGGGTCCCCGGCGGAAATCGTCGTCGAGACGGCCGGCGAGAACACCGAGGAGACGGACGTTCTGCAGCTTATCGCCGAGCACTGGCGCAAGGCGGGCATCAAGCTCTTTATCAAGCCCTCGCAGCGCGAGGTGTTGCGCAACCGCGTGTTCGCCGGCGAGACCGTCATGGCCATGTGGTACGGCATCGAGAACGGCATCCCGACGGCCGAAATGAGCCCCTACGAGTTCGCGCCCATGCGCCAGCACTCGCTCCAGTGGCCGATGTGGGGCCAGTACCACGAGACCGCCGGCGCGGCGGGCAAGCCGGTCGACATGCCCAAGGCCAAAGAGCTGAAGGAGCTCTATTTCGCCTGGACCAAGGCCCGCAGCCGCGCCGAGCGGCGCGAGATCTGGACGCGCATGCTGGAGATCAACGCCAACCAGGTCTACACGATCGGACTGGTGGCCGAGGTGCCGCAGCCGATCTTGGTGTCGCGCAAACTGCACAACGTGCCCAAGGAAGCCTTCTACAACTGGGAGCCGGGGGCGCAGCTCGGCATCTACCGGCCCGAGGTCTTCTGGTTCGACAAGTAGGCGCCGGACGACCCGGCGCGCCTCCGTTCAAGGCGCGGGATCGCTCAATGTACCAGTCGCTGATCGTGGTCGACGACTTCTATGACGACCCGCTCGCCGTGCGCGGTCTCGCCCTGTCCTCGCCCTATCCCGAGGTCGAGGGGCCGCGCACCTTCCCCGGGCGCAACTCGGCCGCGCCCTTCCTGCCCCCGGGCCTCGAACAGGTCGCCTCGCGGCTGGCCGGAGAGCCGCTGCGCGCGCCGGCCAGTCCCGGCGCCTTCCACGGCCGCTTCCGCTCGACGCTGGCCGGCGAACAAGGCCGCTATCAGGTGCATGTCGACCCCAGCGGCCTCGTCTGGGTCGGGGTCATCTATCTCAGCCTGCCCGAGCACTGTCAGGGCGGTACGGCCTTCTACCGGCACCGGCAGCTTGGCTCGGACCGGACTCCGCTCGAGCCGGCCGAGCTGACAGCCTGCGGCGTCTCCAGCGTCGCGGAACTGCTGCGGCGCGACGGCAACGACAGCTCGAAGTGGGAGCACCTGATGACGGTGCCGATGCGCTTCAACCGGCTGATTCTCTACCGGCCCTGGCTGTGGCACTCGGCCGCCGAGGGGTTCGGCGACTCGCTGGAAACCGGCCGGCTGGTCCAGGTGCTGGCCTTCGCGCCCGGCGGGCGCGCTCAGGCCAGCTCCAGCGTCAGGCCGTCGTAGCCCGGTTCGACGCCGCGCGGGCAGCGCGCCAGCGCCTCGGCGTAGTCGAACTGGTGATTCATGTGGGTGAACACCGCCCGCTCCGGCCGGAGACGCTCGATCCAGGCCAGGGTCTTGGCGAAATGGGCATGAGTCGGGTGCGGCCGATCGCGCAGGCAGTCGACGATCCACACCTTGATCCCGGCAAGACGTTCCATCGCCTCCTCGCTCAGCTCGACGACGTCGGTCGAATAGGCGAAATCGCCGATTCTGAATCCCAGGCTGTGCTGGGGCCCGTGGTCCTGCACGATGGCCTCGATCGCCAGCCCGCCGGCCTCGAAACGCTCGCCGACGATGCGGTCGTCGAGCATAGGCTGGTAGAGGCTGTCGGGATCGGCGCACGAGGTGAAGACATAGCCGAAGCGCGCGGTCAACGCGCTGTGCGTCGCTTCGTCCATGAAGGCCGGGATCGCCTCGCCCCGGGCGTAGGCCAGCCAGCGCAACTCGTCGATGCCGTGGCAATGGTCCGCGTGGGCATGGGTGAAGAGCACCGCGTCGAGCCGGGTGACGGCGGCGTCGAGCAACTGGTCGCGCAGGTCGGGCGAGGCGTCGACCAGGACGGCCTGCCTGTCGTGCTCGATCAGGATCGAGGGACGGCGGCGCCGATTGCGCGGCTCCGCCGGGTCGCAGCGGCCCCAGTCGCCGCCCGGCACCGGCCCGGCGAGTGGCACTCCGCCGGACCCGCCGCAGCCGAGCATCGTGATCTTCATGGCCCGACCGTCACGCGGGCGCCTCCGCGCGCGCCTTCGCACGCGGCGGCGCCGCGCGGTCGAACAGGCGGAAGAAGTTCTCGGTCGTCGTCCGCGCGATCTCGTCAGAAGACAGGCCCCGCGCGCGCGCCAGGGCGGCGGCGGTGTGGGCGACGAAGGCCGGCTCGTTGCGCTTGCCGCGCTTCGGCACCGGGGCGAGATAGGGCGAGTCGGTCTCGATCAAGAGACGTTCGAGGGGGACCTCGGCAATGATCTCGCGCAGCCGGTCCGCCTTCTTGAAGGTGAAGATGCCAGCGACCGAGATGTAGAAGCCGATGTCCAGGGCCGCCTTGGCCAGCGCGGCCTCGGCCGTGAAGCAGTGCAGGACGCCGCGAAACGGCCCCGCTTCATGGCCTTCACGCAGAATGGCCGCGGTGTCCTCGTCGGCCTCGCGGGTGTGGACGATCAGGGGCAGGCCGGTTGTGCGCGCCGCCGCGATATGGGCGCGGAAATTCTCCGCCTGGCGGTCGCGCGGCGCGTGATCGTAGTGGTAGTCGAGGCCCGATTCGCCGATTCCCACCACCTTGGGATGGGCCGCGAGCTCGATCAGCCGGTCCGGGTCGCTCTGCCCCTCCTGCCCCGCCTCGTGCGGATGCACGCCGACCGAGCAGAAGACTTCGGGGAAACGCTCGGCGATCGAGAGCACACGCTCGAAACTGCCGAGCTTCGTCCCGATGGTGACCATGCAGCCGACCCCGGCGTCGCGCGCCCGCGCGACCACTCCCTCAAGCGGCTCGTCATCGGCCAGGTAGTCCAGATGGCAGTGGGAATCGACCAGCATGTATGCGTCGAAGATCCTCGTTGGCCCGGTCCATGTCGCCTCCGGTACAGGCGGCGGAGGCATCGGGAGATCGTCGCGGCGCCGACATACACGCTCGGACAGGATCGCGGCAAGTGCCAGCCGCCCGACCGCGCCCGCAAAGATGCCGCTCGCAAGCCGAAGACATTGGCCAAAGAAAGAGAATCCTGAAATGATGGCGGAAAACGGACGGTTCAGAGCGCGGAGAGCCGCCGGCAGCGCCGGGTCGCGGCCGGGCGCGGCGGCGAGCGGAGAGCGAGCACGAGTGATGAAGGTTTTGCGTCGGACCGTCCCCCTGCTCCTCCTGTCGCTGCTGATATGTCTGCCCGTGGTCGTCCAGGCACAAGAACCGGGTGCCGAGCGGGCGGCACTCGCAGAGTTCTACGGGCACTATGCCGGGCAGGCGTCGTTCCTGACCGATTCGGGCGCGTTCAAGCGCGATCTGGATCTGAAGATCAGCCGGTTCAACTGGGCTGACCAGGTGTTGCCCGGCTTCACGCTCGAATGGTCGTTCGCCACCTTCAAGAACGGCTCCGACTCCCCCGGGATGAAGCGCTACCGCTACGACTTTGCGCGCGTCCCGCCGCGCAGCGACGACGACACGACCGAGCTCTACGTTCCCCTGCCCCACCTCGCCAGCGGCAAGGACCTCGCCCGATCCAACGACCCGCGCGGCGAGATCCAGGCGATCTGGGCGAACCTGTCCGGCCGGACACTGACCGTCTATGCCCTGGTGGTCACCGACGACGGCGACTACGAGATGCAGGTGCACAACCGCACATTGACGGCTTCCGGGATTGATCTGGAGTTCGCCCGCTACAACCGGGGCAAGCGCACCCGCTACATCCGGGCGACGCTCAAGCGGGTCGAGTGAGCCGCCTATCTCCGGTCCGCAGGTCCAGTTAAATCGGCTGTTTTCCGACCTTTCCATGTGGTATTGCTTGTCGCGCAAATGATCCGAAAGGATTTGGGCCGCGTAGCACTTTCTGCTACACGGCAAGGGCCGAAGCCGGTTCGCCGTTGCTTTATCGGATTACTCGGGGCGGGCACCATCAAGGCGTGCGCGCCACCAATTGGGAAGAGGGGTAAGTTCGCCATGCTACGTCTCCATAAACTTTTAGTCGCCGTGGCTGTGGCCGTGCCGGTCGCGCTCGGAAGCTTCGTTACGACCGCGGCCAACAAAATGAATGTCGTCGAGACCGCGGTCAGCGCCGGCCAGTTCTCGACCCTGGTTTCCGCGGTACAGGCGGCCGGCTTGGTTGACACCCTTACCGGAAAAGGTCCCTTCACCGTCTTCGCGCCGACCGACGAGGCATTCGCCAAGCTTCCGGCCGGAACCGTCGAGGATCTGCTCCGTCCGGAAAATCGCGACAAGCTGGTTCAGGTGCTCACCTATCACGTGGTGCCGGGTTTCGTGACCTCGACCGATATCAAGTCGAAGCAGGTCTATGCCGAGACCGTCGAGGGCGGCAAGCTTCTGGTCAACGGCGTGGCCAACGGCGCCGTGTTCGTCAACGGTGCCCGGGTCACGCAGGCCGACATCTACGCCAGGAACGGCGTGATCCACGTGGTCGACGAGGTGTTGCTGCCGTAAGCGCACGCCTCGCGACCTCCACCACAATGAAACGGCAACGGGCGCCCCATGGGGCGCCCGTTTCGCCTTGTCCGGGCAAGGCCTGTTCCGGAAGTCAGTTCCGGCTGGTCTCGCGCAGCAGGTAGCGACCGTTCCTGATGCCGTCGAACAGGCTGTCGATCGAGGGATGCCGCACCGGCGCGCCGCTCTCGTCGATCAGGAGATTCTGTTCGGACACGTAAGCGATGTAGGCACCCTCGGCGTTCTCCGCGAACAGGTGATAGAACGGCTGATCCTTGCTCGGCCGCAGGTGCTCCGGGATCGCCTGATACCATTCCTCGGTGTTGCTGAAGACGGGGTCGACGTCGAAGATGACGCCCCGGAACGGATAAAAGCGATGGCGCACGATCTGCCCGATCGGGAACTTTGCGGTGGTCGTCGTCATGGGCCCTTTTATTGGGGGCTTTCGGCGCGAACTTCAAGCGTCCGCCACGCATGCCGGCCGGCCGGGATCTCGTGATGCGTCACCCCGGAGACGACAGGCCACTCGCCCAAGCAATCGGGTTCGCGGCGTCCGCGCCGCTGCCACAACGCCTTGGCGGCCTCCTGCTCGCCGCCGTGCTGCTCGGGCTTGGACCGCAGAGCGTCTACGGCCCCAACGGCAGCGTCGTGGTGCTGGGTCTCATTCTGGTGGGCCTGTGTCTTTGCCGCCCGCCAGCCGCGAGGGTCGCTGCGCGCTGGGAGCGGATCCGGCACGAACAGCGTCTTCTCGTTTTCGGCCTCGCGCTTGCCTGCACGTGGATCCTGGTGGCGACCTTCTGGGCGCCGGTTCCGACCTTCGAGAAAGCCCTGCGGTCGGTTGCCCTGCTGGGCGGCGGCGCGGCGGTCGTCGTATTGTGGACCGCCACGCGCGAACAGCGTCCGCGGTGGCTGATCTGGCCGGCCCTCTGCGGTGGCGGCCTGATGCTCGCGTTCTTTGCCTTCGAGACGGCAACCGACGGCAGCCTGATCTGGCTGCTCGACCCGCCCGGCATCGACTCGCCCTCGCTGCGCGCTGGACGGCCGATACAGAACCCGGTGCAACAGGGCACGGCCGTCCTGACGGTTCTGTTCTTTCCGCTGCTCGTGTGCCTGCGCGCCGCGACGGCCCGCCTTTTGCCGCTGCTTGCCGCCTTCGCCGTGGCTGCCGCCGTCGTGGTCTTTCTGCCGATGGCGGCAAGCGTGGTGGCGCTCGCCGCCGGCGCGGTGGCCTATGCCGGGGTTCGGCTGTTCGGGCGCCGGGTGCTCGACGCGCTGGTCCTGCTGCTCGCGCTTGCGCTGCTCGCCGGGCCCGTCCTCGCCACCGCCTTGAACGACCTGCAGCAGGGTCCGGCGGCCATCGACCTTCCCCATTCGTGGCAGGACCGGGTCGGGATCTGGGCGCGCAGCAGCCAGTTGATCGCCGAGCGGCCGTTGCTCGGCCATGGTTTCCATGCCTCGCGCTGGCTCGGCAGCGCGGCCGCGACGCAGGACAACGAGGGCTCGGCCGATACGGTCGCCCCCCTGCCCCTGCACCCGCACAATGCCGCTTTGCAGATCTGGCTGGAGCTGGGTCTTGTCGGTATCCTGATCGCCCTGACGGTCATCGCCGGGCTCTGGCGGGCGATCGGCCGCCTCGCCGACGAGGTCTCGCAGGCTGGCGCTACCGCCTGCCTGGCCACCTTCGCGGTCTACGCCCTGGTCAGTTTCGGATTCTGGCAGAGCTGGCTGCAGGCGCTGGTCTGGCTCGCCGTGGTGCTGGTATCGCTCGGCGCGGAGGCCCGGCGAGCCTTCGGCTTGTCGAGCTGACCGAGGAGCCGTTGCCCGGAAGGTCGGGGCAGCGCAATATGACCGTCCGGATCGAGACCGCGGCGCGGCAGCGGTCGGACGGTACCGCCTTGGCCGTACCGCGACAACACCACAAGAGAGCAGTGCAAGGCCATGACGAAACGGCATTTTCTCCGGTTTTCCCGGACGCTTGTACTGGCGTTCCTGACGGTCGTCCTGCTGGTCTCGGGTGCGCCGGACCGCGGTTCCGCCGCCGTCTCCGAAGCAGAGGTGAAGGCCGACATCGAGAGCCGCTTCGCCGTCGAGGTGCTGCGCGTGCGCGCCGACACCATCGACGACCGGGCGGTCTGGATGGTGACGGTGATGAACAAGGGCGGCAACGACAATGCCGCTTTCCAGGTCAACACCCTGGCAGTCGACCGCGCAACCGGCGAGCTTGTGCCGTCTTTCCGACACGGGGCGAGCGGCTACGATCTGCCGCCGCGGGTCGTCCCGGCGCCGGATGCGGAGGCAGAGCTGGAAGGCGCGCTCGGCGGGCAAATCTGGCGATAGAGCTTACCGGCGCTGGCGTCAGTCGGCCGCCGCCTCCTCTTCCACGAAGCGCGGAAACACACCGCTCGGCTTGGGGATCGGCGTGCCGGCAGCGAGCCGCTCGTCGAGGGCGGCGATGTCGCGCGCCTCGGCGGGCACGCCGAGCTGGTCCAGCAGGGCCGCCATCGCCTTGGGCATCACCGGCTGGCTGAGCACCGCAATCCAGCGGATGGTTTCGGCGAGCACGTAGAGCACGGTCGCCATTCGTGCGGGGTCGCTCTTGCGCAACACCCAGGGCGCCTGCTCGTCGACATAGCGGTTGGCCGCCGCCACCACCTCCCAGGTCGCTTCCAGAGCGCGGTGGAAGGCCTGCATCTCGTAGTCGGCGCGCAGCTGTGCCGGCAAGGCCGCCGCCTGTTCGAGCAGCGCGCGGTCTTCGGCCGTGAGGGTCCCGGGCGTGGGGATCGCGGCGTCGCAGTTGCGGTGGATCATCGACAGCACGCGCTGCCCCAGATTGCCGAGGTCGTTGGCCAGATCGCTGTTGATCCGTGCGACCATGGTCTCGTGGCTGATGTAACCGTCGGCCCCGAAGGGCACTTCGCGCAGCAGGTAGTATCGCACCTGGTCCAGGCCGTAGCGCTGCACGAGATCGGCTGGACGGATCGCGTTGCCGAGCGACTTCGACATCTTTTCGCCGCGATTGAGCAGCCAGCCGTGCGCGAAGATGCGCTTTGGCAGAGGGATGTTCGCGGCCATCAGGAAGGCCGGCCAATAGACGGCGTGGAAGCGCAGGATGTCCTTGCCGACCATGTGCAGATCGGCCGGCCAGAAGGCCCTGTACTCCGGGCTGTCGACATCGGGAAAGCCGACCGCCGTGATGTAGTTGGTGAGCGCGTCGAGCCAGACGTACATGATGTGCTCGGGGTCGTCCGGCACGGGGATGCCCCAGCGGAAGGTGGTCCGGCTGACCGACAGGTCCTTGAGCCCGCCCCTGACGAAGGAGACCACCTCGTTGCGCCGGCTTTCGGGCGCGAGGAAATCGGGATTGGCCTCGTAGTACGCGAGCAGACGGTCCTGCCAGGCCGACAGGCGGAAGAAATAGGAGGGCTCCTCGACCCACTCGACCTCCTTGCCCGACGGTGCCAGCAGGCGGCCGTCCGGCGTTCTGGTCAACTCGCTTTCGGCGTGGAAGGCTTCGTCGCCGACCGAGTACCAGCCGGAGTAGCTGCCGAGATAGATCTGGTCGCGCTCGACCAGGCGGCGCCAGATCGCCTGACAGGCGCGCAGATGCCGTTCCTCGGTGGTGCGGATGAAGTCGTCGTTCGAGAAATCCATGACCTGCGCCAGGGCGCGGAAGTTCTGGCTCACCTCGTCGGTGAAGCTCTGCGGATCCTTGCCCGCAGCGCGGGCCGACTTCTCGACCTTCTGGCCATGCTCGTCGGTGCCGGTGAGGAACTTCACCCGCCGGCCGTCCAGACGCATGAAGCGCGCCAGTACGTCGCACGCGAGCGTCGTGTAGGCATGCCCGATGTGCGGCGAGTCGTTGACGTAATAGATCGGCGTCGTGACGTAGTACGGATCTGACGGCCCGGCCATCGGGTCTCCTCCGCTTGCGGCTCGCGCGAGCCGCGGACAGCTATGGGCTAAAGGCTCAGTGCCTCGAGATCGAGCAGCGTGCCGACCATCGTCTGCTTGCGGTCGAGGTTGGCCCGCTCGGCCCGCGCCAGTAGGCGGTTGCTCTTCTCCCACAGGGCAAGCCAATCTTCAAGGCGGCCCGCGGCCAGGAGGCGCCGCGTCAGGGCCGCCTCCCCGGGGACGATCTCGGCGGGTATGCTGTTGAGGGTCCGGGCGCGCAGCAGGCGGGCGAGCCACCAGCGATAGAGCTCGCTCCAAAGCGCGAAACGGTCTTCGCCGTCGCCGCGCAAGAGACGGTCGCCCAGGGCATAGAGCCTGGCCGGATCGAGCGTGGGCAGATCGCCGAGCAACTCGATTGTCTGGCCATAGAGTTCCAGGCCCCCGCCTGCCGCCAGTTCGATGGCGCGCCCGATCGAGCCCTCGGCCAGGCCGGCGATCGCCGCACGCTGGTCGGCGGACAGCTCGGGCAGATAGGCGCCCAGCAACTCCTCGACCTCGGCTTCAGCGAGGACGGGGAGCGCCAGCCGGCAGCAGCGCGAGCGGATCGTGGGCAGGAGTCGCGCCGGGCGGTGGCCGATCAGCAGCAACAGGCTGCGCGGCGGCGGTTCCTCCAGGACCTTGAGGAGGGCATTGGCAGCGTTCGCATTGAGATCGTCGGCGCTGTCGACAATGACGACCCGCCAGCCGCCCTCGGCCGCCGTCAGGTGCAGGAAATGGCCGACCGCGCGCACCTCGTCGACGCCGATCTCCTTGGCCGGCTTTCCAGTCTTATCGTTGATCCGGCGGGTGAGCAGGAAGAGATCGGGATGGCCGCCGGACGCGACCCGGCGGAAGACCGGGCTCTCGGGATCGGTCGCAAGATCGGCCGGTGCGGGCGCGGGCGGTGCGGGCGGCGCGGCTGCCTCGCCGAACAGCCCTGGCATGGCCTCGGCGGCCGCCGTCTTGGCTCCGGTACTCAGGAGGAAGCGGGCGAAACGGAAGGCCAGTGTCGCCTTGCCGATGCCGCGCGGGCCCGTGAACAGCCAGGCGTGTGCCAGCGTGCCGCTGTCGTGGGCCCGGCGCAGCACGGCCTCCGTCTCGCTCTGGCCGAGCAGCCGCGGATTCGCCGCCGGTGCCGGAACCGCGGGCGTTGCCGTCTCCGCGGCGCCTGTCCGTCTCGCCCTGTTCACGGCACGCTCACCCCGAGCCCGGCACCCAAGGCGGCGTCGACGGCTTCGGCCACCGCCGCCGCGACTTCGTCGACCGGGCCGCCGGCATCGATAAGCCGGCAGCGCCCCGGCACGTCGCGGACCAGCTCCCGGTAGCCGGCGCGCAGACGCTCGTGGAAGGCACGGTCCATGCGCTCGTAGCGGTTATCCTCGCCGTGCCGGGCCGCGGCGCGGCGCAGGCCAAGCTCGACCGGCACGTCCAGAATCAGGGTGAGATCGGGCTGCCTCTCGCCGATCACCTGCCGGTAGAGCTGTTCGATCACCCGGCGGTCGAGGCCCTGTCCGTAGCCCTGGTAGACCAGGGTGGAGTCGGCGAAACGGTCGCAGAGCACCCAGCGTCCGGCCTCCAGGGCCGGCGCGATGGTGGTCAGCCAGTGGTCGCGCCGGGCGGCGAAGTGGAGCAGCGTCTCGGTCAGCGCGTCCCAGCGGCCCGGCGTGCCGGTGACCAGAAGCCGGCGGATCTCTTCGGCGCCCGGGCTGCCGCCGGGCTCGCGCGTGGTGACGACCTCCAGGCCGCGCACCGAGAGACGTTCGGCGAGTCG
The DNA here is from genome assembly GCA_964503295.1 of uncultured Kiloniellaceae bacterium. Lineage (GTDB taxonomy): Bacteria > Pseudomonadota > Alphaproteobacteria > Kiloniellales > Kiloniellaceae > CAZDBC01. The sequence continues at coordinate 13,510 of CAZDBC010000027.1, forward strand.
ACGCAGCTGGGTCGACTTGCCGGCGCCCTCGCCGCCTTCGAAGGTGATGAACTTGCTGCCGGTCATGGCGCGACTTTGCCGCCGGCCCGCAGGCCGGTCAACGCGCGCGCCGGCGGCCGGTCCCAAGGTCGCCCGGTCGGGACGCGCCCCGTTCGGCCGTGCAGCGTCAGGGCGCGCCGAAAACCAGGAACTTCACGCTGGCGAAAAGCCGCCCAAATGGGCCCAGACGTTCCACGTCACTGCCGGCGACCAGCGGCGCCAGCGCCGGCGTCATGCCCGGCGCCTCGACCTGCAAGGTCGCGAGGCGCTGTCCGGCCGCGATCGGCGCCGGAATCGGCGATTCGTAGACCACCTTGACCTGCATGTCGTCGCGCGCGGCCCGCGAAAGCGTCACGGTCACGCCCTCAGGCGCGACCAGCGGTACGGTCTCCTCGGCGCCGAGCCAGACCGGGGCCTCCTCGACGGTCTCGTTCGGCTCGACCAGAGCGTAGTTGGCAAACTCGCGAAAGCCCCAGGACAGCAGGCGATCGGCCTCGTCGGCGCGCGCCTGCATGCTGGGCAGGCCGGTCACGACCAGGATCAGGCGCCGACCGTCCTGCTCGGCCGAAGCGGTCAGGCCATAGCCGGCCTCCTCGGTATGGCCGGTCTTCAGCCCGTCCACCGGAATCGAGCGGTAGAGCAGCGGGTTGCGGTTCATCTGCCTGATACCGGCCCAGGTGAACTCCTTCTCGGCGAAGTAGTGGTAGTACTCCGGAAAGTTTCGGATCAGGGCCTCGGCCAGCATCGCCAGCTCGCGGGCGGTCATGAGGTGCTCGGGATGGGGCCAGCCGGTCGCGTTCCGGAAGGCGCTCCTGGTCATGCCGAGCTCGCGCGCCTTGCGGGTCATCTCCTCGGCGAAGGCCGCTTCGCTGCCGGCCAGGCCCTCGGCGATCACGATGCAGGCGTCGTTGCCCGACTGGACGGTGATGCCGCGTAGCAGATCCTCGACGCGGACCTCCTCCCCGACCTCGACGAACATCTTCGAGCCGCCCTTCTTCCAGGCCTTCTCGCTGACCGTGAAGGTGTCGTCCAGCGACAGGCGGCCGTCCTTCAGCCGCTCGAACACCATATAGACGGTCATGATCTTGCTCATCGAGGCCGGCGGCATCAGCTCGTCGGCGTTCTTCTCGAACAGCACCGTGCCGGTCGACATGTCGTACAGAATGGCCTCGCGGGCCTGAGTCTCCAGCGCCCGTGCCGGCGCGGCGTGAAGGTGAAGCCCGCCCAGAACGAGCAGAACGGCCAGAAGCGCGCGGCGAAGCATGACTATTCCCCTCATTGACTCTCCAAAGGTCCCGGGCCGGCCGACGGGTCGGTCCGCCGCGGGGCGACGATGCCGCCGAGAACACCCGGCAAGTT
>CAZDBC010000028.1:0-14734 GCA_964503295.1 uncultured Kiloniellaceae bacterium
CATCGGGCTCCTCCTGCGTCTTTCGGAACGGTCCGTAGTCGGTCAGCACCTCGACCAGGCGGCCGCAGCAGAGATCGTGCCCGACCAGCCACAGCGGCAGCAGGCCGATGCCCAGGCCGTTGAGCAGGACCTGGCGCAGCGCCTCCGCGTTGTCGGCCTCCAGGTTGCCGCGCACCTGAACCGTATGCACCTCGCCGTCGGCGCCGCGCAGCCGCCATTCGTTGCGCGCCGAACGATAGGTGTAGACGACGCAGTTGTGCTGCGCCAGATCGGCCGGGGTGCGCGGCACCGGGTACCGCGCGAAATAGGCCGGCGCGCCGCACAGCACGCGCCGGTTGGAGGCCAGCTTGCGCACGATCAGGCTGGAATCCTGCAGCTCGCCGACCCGGATCGCCAGATCCTTGCCCTCCTCGACCAGGTCGACGAAGCGGTCGCTCATGGTCAGTTCGACGCGCACCTCGGGATAGCGTTCCAGATACTCCGGCAGGAGGGGCGCGACGTGCAGCTGGCCGAACACGCTCGGCGCCTCCAGGCGCAAGGTGCCGCGCGGCGCGGCGCGCAGGTGGCTGACCGCCTGCTCGGCCTCCTCGAGATCGACAAGGATGCGGCTCGCCCGCTCGAAGAAGGCGGCGCCCTCTTCGGTCAGGTTGAGCTGGCGCGTGGTGCGGTTGAAGAGGCGGGCGTCGAGCCGGTCCTCGAGCCGGCCGATCTGCTTGCTGACCGCCGAGGGGGTCAGGTCGAGGGCGCGCGCGGCGGCCGAGAAGCTCCCCGCCTGCACGACCCGCACGAAGACTTCAAGGGCGCTGAGATTGTCCATGATTCACTCCCGAACCGGTGGCCCCCGGGGCGCAATCGACCGCGGGGGCGGTCAGCGATTTGTGCAACCATGGCACATATAATTTGCGGATGCCATAGATTATCAATCTGACGTAACGGGCGTATGTGGGGAACAGGGCAACGAAGGAGACCTGCCATGTCCGCCAAGATTGCGTTCTTTCCCGCCAAAAACCGCCGCTCTGCCGCACAAGTGGTGCGCCGGGCCGAATCGAGCGAAGGGCTCGCGCCCGGGCGGTTGAGCCGCGATCAGCTCGACGCGCTGGTCGCGCGCGGCCGCCGACTCCAGGCCGAGGCGATGCGCGAGGGCTTTCGTACCCTCGGCGGATTGCTCGTCGACCTGGTCGCCCGCTCGCCACGCCTGCTGCGCGGCAGGCCGGTCGGCAGGCGCGCCTGCTGCTGATCGGATGAAGCGATGACCGGACGCGGAGAGCGGGCCGAGGATAGCCTTCCTGCAGGCGAACGGCCGATCGCCACGAGATCGAGCTCGTGATCCGGCGCGGGCGGCGGCGCCAGGCCCAGGCCATGGGCCGGGCGCTTCCCGCCGCCTGGGCTCGTCTCATCGGCCGGCTGCGCCGGTCGGCCCGGCGGCCGGATCGCGCCGGCGAACTCTGCCGGTGCTGACCGCGTTCTACCCTGTGTTCCCTGCCGACTTGCGGCGCCCGCATCCGTTTAGCGGGCGCCTTTTTTTCTCCGCGGCCGCGGCGGCCGCCATCACCTCGGCGCCTTGAGCGGCCAAAGCAGAGCAAAGCCCACAACGAAGAAGATCAGGATGGTCGCCATGCCCCAGCGCTGGCTGTCGGTCGCCAGGGTCACCCAGCCGACCAGCGCCGGACCCACGAAGGCGGTCGCCTTGCCCGTGAGGGCGTAGAGCCCGAACATCTCGGTGCGGATCTCGGCCGGCGCGAGGCGCGCCATGAGCGAGCGGCTGGCCGACTGCACCGGGCCGATGAAGATACCGATACCCGAACCCAGGACGTAGAACCACAGCGTCGTCTCAACCAACAGGATGGCCGTGCTCAGGCCTATCACGCAGACCACCGAGAACAGGACCGTCGGCTTGGCGCCGAGCCAGTCGTCGATCCAGCTGAAGGCGAGCGCACCCAGCCCTGCGGCGACGTTGAGCACGACGCCGAACAGCAGGATCTGCTCGAAATCCATGCCGAAGCTGCCGGCGGCATAGATGCCGCCGAAGGCGAACAGCGTGTTGAGCCCGTCGATGTAGATCATGCGCGCAATCAGGAAGCGCAGAATGTCGCTGCGCGCGGGCAGGCCGCGCAGGGTCTCGACCAGGCTGGCGAAGCCGAGCCGCACGCTCTCGCTCAAGGGGCGGCGCAGCGAGGGCCGGTCGGGCACGAAGAAGAACAGCGGCAGCGCGAAGAGCCCGAACCAGGCGGCGACGAAGGGGCCGACGATGCGCACCTGCTCGGACTGCGCAGCGTCGAGACCGAACAGCGGCGGGTCGGGCTGCACGAAAATGACCAGCGTCAGCAGCAGGCAGACCAGGCCACCGGCATAGCCCAGCGCCCAGGCCCAACCCGACAGGCGCCCGAGCCGGCCGGGGCCGGCCAGTTCGGGCAACATGGCGTTGTAGAAGCTCTGGCCGAGCTCGAAGGCGGCGTTGGCGACGGCGACCAGGACCAGGGCGAAGAGCGCGTCCTCGGGGCCGGGCGCGATCCACCAAAGCGCCGCCGCGGCCAAGACCGCAACCGCGGTAAAAAGAGCGAGGCCGGGCTTGCGCGGCCCGCCCTGGTCGGCGATCGCGCCGAACACGGGGGCGAGCAGGGCGATCGCCAGGCCCGAAAGCGAAATCGCGAAGCCCCAGTCGCCGGTGCCCTGTTCCGGCGTCGGCGCCACGGCCCGGGTATAGTAGGCGGCGAAGACGAAGGTGACGATCACCGTGGGGAAGGCCGAGTTGGCCCAGTCGTAGAGGCACCAGGCAACCAGCGTCAGCTGGCCCGCGGGCGACGCCTCGCGCGGCGCCGCTTCGCCCGGCGGCTCGGGGACCGGCGCGCTCGGCGGCGGGGGCGGCCTGGGCGGCAGAGGGGGGCGCAGCGGCGGCAGGTCGGACATCGCGGCAGTTCCCGTCGTGCGCTCGGTCGGCTAACCTCCCGCCGCGCTCGCAACCGCCGGAGGCCAATGCATGCTGATCGTGACCACCGACAACGTCGAGGGCAAGCGCGTCACGCGCTACCTCGGCATCGTCAGCGGCGACTGTATCGTCGGCGCCAACATGTTCCGCGACTTCTTCGCGCGGGTGCGCGACGTGGTCGGCGGGCGCGCCGGCGGCTACGAGGCGGCGCTGCGCGGCGCCAAGGAGGAGGCCATGGCCGACATGATCGCCCAGGCCACTGAGCTCGGCGCGACCGCGGTGATCGGCGTCGACATCGACTACGAGACGGTCGGCCAGTCGATGCTGATGGTCAGCGTCAACGGCACCGCGGTGGCGCTGGAGTAGGCGGCCGGCCGCACCGGCGCCCGCCGGCGCGACGGCTACGGCCGGCCGAAGACGCCGCCCGCGGGGAGGAGACCGGGCGCGGGCGGCATCCTGTTCCGGACGGGCGCCTTCAGGCGGTCTGGGCGTTATGGCCGAAGTAGAGGAATTCGCGGTCCATGCCCGCAACCTCGGCTGCGGCCAGGGTCAGACTCGCGCCCTCCAGCATCTTGTAGCTCTTCTGGCCCTTCACCCAGTCGTCGGCGGTCTGCAGCGTCGACAGCGTGTAGGTCGTGGTCTCGTTCAGGTAATGGGTCGGGATCACGATGCTGGGCCGCAGGCGCTCGACGATCGCGTCCGCCTGCTCGTACGACAGGATGTGCTGCGAGCCGTCGACCGGCAGGGTCAGGACATCCACCCGGCCGATCGCGTCCCAGAAGGCCTGCGGCGGGTTGTGGCGGTTGTCGCCCCAGATCAGGGTCCGGATGCCGCCGGTCTCGACCAGGTAGACCACCATGTCCATATGGCCGACGTTGTCGGGCGGACAGGCCTCGACGCCGAACTCCTCGAGCGCATTGGTCCACTGATACCAGCCCTGGGGCTTGCAGACATGCTTGTCGGCGAATCCGAGGATCTTGAGATCGGCGAACTCGAAGGTGCCGACCATCCGGTCGAGCACCATGGTGGAATGCGGCCGATGGATCGCGTCGTGGTCGAAGTGGGTGTGGGTCGACATGGTGATGTCGACCACGGTCTCCGGGAACTCCTGCTTGTACCATGCGCCCCAGGCCCCTGACGGGTCGTCGCGCCAGGGATCGAACATGATGCTGGCGCCGCCGGGGGAGGTCAGCTTGAACGCGCAGTGGCCGTAGAACTCGAGGCCGACCGCTCCGTCGGCGAAGCTCTCGGCCTCCTGCAGCGCGATGACATGGTTGTTGTTGCCGGGCTGCGTCCAGTCGGTCGACTGTGCCCGGGCCGCCTTGGGCAGCAGGGCGCTGCCCAGCGTGCCGACGCCGGCCGCGCCGGCGGCCATGAACAGGCTGCGCCGCGACAGCCCGGGGGTCAGGTCGTCCTTGTCGCCGTCGAGGGCGATGGGCTTGAGGTCCTTGTGCTCCATTGTGATAGCTCCCTGTCTGGAGGCGATGGCGCGCGCCGACGGCGTCGTTGCGTCGCTTGAACGGGGAGGCTAGCAGCGGGCGGGGAGGCCCGGCATATCGGGAAAGCGCGGTCGTAATATGGGGGAAATCCCCATATCCGCGCGGGCGCGGGCGCAGCAGGTCAGCGCAGCGAGGCGAGGTAGCTGCGCAGGTTGAGACGGCGGCTTTCGATGCCGAGCTTGCGCCGGATGTTGTTGCGGTGGAAGTCGATGGTGCTCGCAGCCCGCGCCATCACCTGCGCGATTTCCTTGGTCGTGCGGCCCTGCATGACGAGCTGCGCGATCTCGATCTCCGTCGGCGTGAGGCTCGCGAACTTGCGCGACAGGCGCGCCGCGAACTGCGAGGTGATCTCGTTCAGGCTGTCTTCGAGCAGCTCGACGCGTGCCTGCGCCTCGGGCGAGCGCACGCGTCGCCTCAGCCGGGCGACGTGCGGCAGCACCAGTTCGTCGATGTTGCGCGCGACCTCGGCCTCGAAATCGCTGCGCGAGGTCTCGACCCGGTCGAGCAGGACACGCAGCGCGGTGTTGGTCTCCTCCAGCTCGCGGGTGCGTTCGCGTACCCGGCGTTCGAGCTCCGCGTTGGCGCGCTCCAGCGCCTCGGCCAGGCGCCTGCGCTCGGCCATCTCGCCCAGCAGCGCCAGGTCGCCGTCGATCACCTCCTTGAACTCGGCCAGAAGGTCGCGGTAGCGCGCGGCGTTGGGGTTGTCGCGCGCATCGAGCACGCAGATCGTGCCGAACAGGCTGCCGTCGGGCCAGACCAGGGGAAAGCCCAAATAGAACGACATGCCGTGCTCGAGATCCGGGTTGTCGCTCCAGTCCGGATCGCGCCGCGCGTTTCGCACCAGCAGCTCGCGCCGCTCGTCCATAACGGTGTCGCAATAGAGCCCGGTGTGGAGCCGGAAGGCCTTGCCGACCGGATAGGGGTTGCCGGCGCTGCGGCTGGTCACGAAGACCAGATGCTCGGGCGGCGCCCGGCGCATGATCAGGCCGGCCGGCACCTCGATCAGGGCGGCCAGGATGTCGACCACGCGCTGCCACTTCGCGAGCATGTCCTCGGGGATGGCTGGCTTGTTGTCCGCCATGGCGGGCCCTGCGCGATCGATCGTCGGGGCTTCGAGCGTGGCACAGGCCAGGCGCTTTTTGAAGCGCGCCGCGGGCGGCCGGTCGCCGCCCGACGCGGCCGCCGGGTCAGACGCCGGCCTCGGCCTCGAGCACCTCGCGCAGGCGGCGCGCGAGCTCGGCCGGCCGGTAGGGCTTGCCGAGCAAGGCGACGCCCGGGTCCAGGCGGCCGTTCCGGGCGATGCTGTTCTCGGCGTAACCCGAGGTGAACAGCACCTTCAGCCCCGGTTGCATCGCGCGCGCCCGTTCGGCGAGCTGCTTGCCGTCGAGCCCGCCGGGCATGACCACGTCGGTGAACAGCAGATCGAAGCCGCAGTCGGCCTCCAGCCGGCGCAGCGCCTCGCGCCCGTCGCTGGCGGCAACGACGTCATAGCCGAGGGCGGCGATCTGGGCGGTTGCGTAGTCGCGCACCAGCGCGTCGTCCTCGACCAAAAGGATCTTCTCGGCGCCGCTCGGCGCGGCCGCCGCCGGCGCGTCCTCGACCGGCTCCCGCTCGGCCTCGCGCGAGGCGCGCGGCAGATAGAGCTCGACCGTGGTGCCTTCGCCGAGCGTCGACCTGATCGCGACGTGGCCGCCCGACTGCCTGGCGAAGCCCTGCACCATGCTGAGGCCGAGGCCGCTGCCCTCGCCGACATCCTTGGTGGTGAAGAAGGGCTCGAACACCCGCGGCAGGGTCTCCGGCGCGATCCCGCTCCCCTCGTCGGACACCGAGATCATCACATAGGGTCCGGGCACGACCTCGTCATCGGGTGCGAGCGCGGACTCCTCGAGCTCCACGTCGGCCGTGTCGATGACGATCCGCCCGCCGCCCGGCATGGCGTCGCGGGCGTTCAGGCAGACGTTGAGCAGCGCCGCCTCGAGCTGGACCCGGTCGACCGTCGCCGGCGCCACATCCTGTCCGCCCCTCACCTCGATCTCGATGTGCTCGCCGATGCTGCTGCGCAGGAGGCCCTGCATATCGGCGATCAGCGCTTCGACGTCAACCGCGGCCGGCTGCAGCGGCTGCTGACGCGCGAAGGCCAGCAGCCGGCCGGTCAGCTCCGCGCCACGATCGGCGGCCGCGCGGATCAGTTCGGCATGCCGGCGCAGCTGCCCGTCGCGCGCGAGATCGCGCGCCAGAAGGTCGGCGTTGCCGAGGATGATGGTGAGCAGATTGTTGAAGTCGTGCGCGACGCCGCCGGTGAGCTGGCCGATGGCGCTGGCGCGCTCGGCGCGCGCCAGATGCTCCGCGGTGCGGCGACTCTTGATCATGCGGGCGATGTGGGTGGCGACGCCCACCACCAGGTCCAGCTCCTCCTTGATGAACGGACCTTCTCCGCCAGCCTGGCTCTCGTGCGGGCTGCGATAGCCGACCTCGATGAGGCCGAAGCTCCTTTCAGCGCTGGCGATCGGCCGACGCAGGGCCGCGAGCGGTTCGGACCAGTCCGCGCTCTTGAACTCCCTTTCACCGAGTTGGACCCGGGCGACCGCATCCGCGTCGTGCAGCAGGCTCGGCGGCAGGGTCCGCGCGATCTCGGCGCAGATCTCATCGACCGCGCGCGAATCCTCGGTGGTCAGCTCGAGGACGCGGTAGAGGCAGCGCAGCTCCTTCATGCGCTCGCGCAAGGCGGCGTTGATCGCCTCCATGCGGCTGGCCACCTCGGCTTCGGCCCGGGCCTGCACCAGTTCGTCGCGCCGTCGCCGCGCTTCGCTGACCGCGGCGCCCAGCGCGACGCCGGCGATGCTGACCACTGCGAGCTGCAGCTGCAGGCCGGCGAGATTGGTCGCCGCCGTGGATTCCAGGGCCATGACCAGAAGCGGGCAGGCGTTGGCGGCCGCGACCGCGAGCACGGCGCCCCGGCTGCCGTGCAGGAACGCGAGCCAGAGAACCGGCAGCGCGAGCAGATAAAGCGGCGGATCGTTGAACAGGCCCCAGCGGTGGCTGGCCAGAGCGACGAAGCCTGCGAAGACCGCGGCCTGCAGCGCGAGATGGACGGGATGCCGCTCGGCACCCGCGAAAGGCGCGGCCGCGGGCGCCGCCGGCACGCGGGCGGGGGCTCCCGCAAGGCGTTCGCGAAGCCATGCCATCACGACCAGGAACAGCGCCCCGGCGCCGAACACCCCGAGCGTGTCGCCGGCCCAGAAGGTGGCGGCGACCGGAAGGTAGTCGGCGGCCGGAAGCACCCCGCCGGCCACCAGCGTACCCACCGCGAGCGGCCCGGCGGCGGCCGAGGCCAGAAAGCCGACCCCGAGGAACAGCCCGGCATCGCGCAGGCTGCGAAGGCCGGGATCGAGCGCCTTCAGGTGCAGGTAGAAGCCGCCGAGCCCATAGGTCGCCATCAAGGCCAGGCTCAGGGGAATCAGCACCGGCCACTCGCCGGGCAGCCAGAACAGCGCGCCGTTGATCAGCGGTCCGACGGCCAGCAGCGGCAGATAGCGCGGCCCGAACACGGCCAGGAGCGCCAGGCTGAGCCCGTGCGCCAGGTACCAGGGACTGACCCCCGGGCTGACCTCGAACAGGAAGCCGAGGTAGTCGAGCAGCAGCCAGGCGGCCAGATAGCCGCCGCCGATGGCGATATGCCGGATCAGGGAAGGAGACATCCTACTGTTTCGCTGGGCCTCGACGCCGGCTGTGAGCGCTCGCCGGCGAGGCGCTGAAGGGCGGCCGCGATTGTCGCTTCGTGCCTCTTAAGACTTTGTTAGCGACACGCGGCGCGGGGTGCAGGCCAGCGGCAGGCGGACCTGCGGCCGGGGCCCGGACCGCCGTCACCGCGCCGCGCCCGAGAGCATGTAGAGGCCGACGCCGATCAGGGCGACGAAGAAGAGTCGCCGGAAGCCGGCTTCCGAGACCAGATGGCGCAGCCGCGTCCCCAGCAGCAGACCGAGCCCGGTCGGTACCAGGGCAGCGGCCGACATCGCCGCCTGCTCGAGCGTCACCAGGTCGCGCCCGGTCATGGCGACGGCGAGCGTCGCGCTGATCGTCACGAAGGTCAGGCCGAGCGCCTGCACGAAATGGTCGCGTTTCAGCCCGAGGGTCTGCAGATAGAGAATGCCGGGCACGATGAACAATCCGGTCATGCCGAAGACCACGCCGCCGAGACCGCCGGCGAGCGGGGAGAGCCAGCGCTCCCGCTCGCCCGGCGGCGGGATCTGCGGCGTAATGAGGGCGACCGCCGAATAGGCGACGAGCAGGCCCCCGAGCGCGGCCTCGAGGAGCGCCGGATCGGCGCGCGCCAGCACGGCGGTGCCGAGCCAGATGCCGACGACGGCGGCGAGCAGGAAGGACCACATGCGGCGCAGCAGCACGCCCAGCGCCGGGCCGGCCAGCGCCTGCCAGATGTTGCTGACCACCGCCGGCACGAGCAGCAGCGCCAGCGCGGTCTTCAGCCCCAGGGTGGCGGCGAGCGCGGCCAGCACCACGACCGGCAGGCCGAGGCCGACGGCCCCCTTTACGAACCCGCCCAGCAGGAAGCTGATCGCGACCAGGGCGACCGTCTCGAAGGTCCACATTGTTCCGCCTGAAGTCTCTCGAACCGCCCGTCCGGACTCGCGCCCGGCCCGGACCTTCCTTTCCTAGCGGCCGCGCGCCGGCGACCGCAACCGCCAAGTCTCCCTTCGCGGCATCCGTGCACAGGGCATGGGCAGCGCACGCCCGCGCGGGCTAGACTGCCACTGGCGGCGGCGAAGCGGACAGGAGGGGGGCATGCGGCACGAGGGCGAGACGGAAGCCGAAGCGGAAGCCGGGCCCGGGGCGGGGACGACCGTCCGGCCCTACCGTGCCGCCGACGCGCCCGCCCTCTCCAGGCTCTACCGGCGCTCGGTCGAAGGGCTGGGCCCGCGCGCCTACAGTGCGGCGCAGGTCGCCGCCTGGGCCTCGCTCTGCCCCACGGCCGAGGAGATCGCCGCGCGCGCCGGCGACGGCCGGCTTCTGCTGGTCGCGGTCGATGCCGACGACCGGCCGCTCGCCTTCGGCGACCTGGAGCGCGACGGCCACATCGACCTTCTCTACTGCGCGCCGGAGGCCGCCGGGCGCGGCGTCGCTGCGGCGCTTTACGCCGAGCTCGAGCGCGCGGCCCGTGCCGCCGGCATGGCGCGGCTCTACGCCGAGGCGAGCGAGACGGCGCGCGGCTTCTTCGAGCGGCAGGGCTTTGCGGTCGTCGCGCGCCGCGACCTCGCCGTCGCCGGCGTGGCAATCCACAACTACGCGGTCGAGAAACGGCTGAGCGCGCCGCCGGCAGGGTGAGCCTGCGCAGCGCCAGGGAGGACGACATGGCGACGACGGTGTTCGAAAGGCTGATCGCGGGCGAGCTGCCCTGCGCCAAGGTTTACGAGGACGAAGCGACCTTCGCCTTCATGGACGCCGGGCAGGTCAACCCCGGCCACGTCATCGTCGCGACGCGAGAGCCGGCCGAGACCCTGCTCGAGCTCGACGAGGCGACGGCGGCGGCCCTGTTCCGCACGGTGCACAAGGTCGCGCGCGCGGTGCAGGCGGCCTTCGCGCCGGCCGGCATGACCATCCTGCAGGCGAACCGGCCGGCCGGCTGGCAGACCGTGCCCCACGTCCACGTCCACGTGCTGCCGCGCCACGAGAACGACGGCGTGGGGCTCACCTGGCCGCGCAAGGAGCCGCCGCTGGAACAGCTGCGCGAGCTCGCCGCGAGGATCGAGGTGCGGTAGCGCGACGCCCCTACCCCGACACCATCGACTTGAGCTGGCGGTTGGCGACCGCGAGCATGGCGAGGTCCGGCGTCGTCGTGGAGCGCAGCTCGGCCAGGAGCTGCTCGGTGCGCGCGATCTGCGGCCGGCGCGCCTTGGCCCAGGCGTCGATCACGGCGTCGGTCTGCTCCGGCTTGCCGCCCGCGCCGTCCAGCAGGCGTCCGACCAGATCGGTCTGGTGGCCGTAGAGATCGTCGACCACGGCGGTCACCGCCAGCTTGTCCCAGGCGGTGTCGGTCGGCAGATGGGCGGCCGCACGGCGCAGCCAGTCGAAGCCGAAGCGCTCGCCGATCTTGAAGTAGAGCCGGCCGACCTGTTCGACGGGCAGCTTGGCCTGCAGCGCACAGCGCACGATGTCGCAGACCGGCGGCAGGAAGCCGAGCGCGGCGACGCGCGCGGCGAGATCGGGCGGCGCACCCTGCTCGCGGAGCTGCGCGGCATGGTCCTCCATCACCCGGCGGTTCTCCTCCGACATCAGCTCGCTTATACGGCGGCTGAGGGCGGCAACCCCGGGGCCGTAGTCGCCGACGCAGGCGCGCAGCTCGAGCGGCGCGCCGACCTCGCGCAGGAACCAGACGGTCACGCGTTCGATCAGGCGCCCGCATTCGACCAGCATGGTCGCCTGGAGCAGCGCCGGCACCTTGTTGTCGAGCGCCTCGATCTCGGCCCAGAGGCCGCGCATGGCGAAGATCTCGCGCGTGATCATGTAGGCGCGCGCGATCTGCTCGGCCGGCAGGCCGGTCTTCTCGCGCACCTCGTGAACGAAGGTCGGGCCGAGCCGATTGACCACCTCGTTGGTCGCGACCGAAGCCTTGATCTCGCGGTCCAGGCGGTGCCCGGCGATCTGGCGCGGGTGGTTCTTACGCAACGGCGTCGGGAAGTAGTCGGTGAGGTCCTGGGTCATGAACGGCGAATCCGGCAGGCCCGACTCGAGCAGCTCGTCGTAGAGCGCCAGCTTGGCATAGGACAGCAGGACCGCGAGCTCGGGCCGGCTCAGCCCGCGCTGTTCCTTCAGGCGGTCGGCGAGCGTCTCGTCGTCGGGCAGGAACTCGATCGCCCGGTTGAGCCGGCCTTCCTTTTCCAGGCTGCGCATGAAGCGGCCGAGCCGGTCGAGCAGGTGGGCGCCGAGCTGGTGGGTCACGGTAATCGCCTGGGACTGCAGGTAGTTGTCGCGCAGGCAGGCCTCCGCGACCTCGTCGGTCATGCGCTCGAGCAGCCGGTCGCGCTGCTTGCGCTTCAGCTTGCCGCTCTGCTCGACCGCGGCGAGCAGGATCTTGATGTTGACCTCGTGGTCGGAGCAGTCGACGCCGGCCGAGTTGTCGATCGCGTCGGTGTTGCAGTGGCCGCCCGCCAGGTCGTATTCGATGCGCGCGCGCTGCGTCATGCCGAGGTTCGCGCCCTCGCCGACCACGCTGGCACCGAGCTCGCGCGCGTCGACCCGCAGGGAGTCGTTCACGCGGTCGCCGACCTCGGCATGACTTTCGTCGGCGGCCTTGACGTAGGTGCCGATGCCGCCGAACCACAGCAGCTCGACGTCGGCGCGCAGGATCGCCTGGACGAGCTGGTTCGGCGTCAGCTGCTCGGCCGAGATCCCGAGGGCGCGGCGCATCTCCGGCGTCGTCTTGATCGACTTGGCGCTGCGGTCGAACACGCCGCCGCCCTTGGAGATCAGATCCGCGTTGTAGTCGGTCCAGGCCGACCGCGGCAGGCCGAAAAGGCGCTTGCGCTCGGCCCAGCTCTTGCCCGGATCCGGGTCGGGATCGACGAAGATGTGCAGGTGGTTGAAGGCGGCGATCAGCTTGATGTGCTTCGACAGCAGCATGCCGTTGCCGAACACGTCGCCCGACATGTCGCCCACCCCGGTGCAGGTGAAGTCCTCCGACTGAATGTCCTTGCCCAGCTCGCGGAAGTGCCGCTTTACGCATTCCCAGGCGCCGCGCGCGCTCATGACCATCTTCTTGTGGTCGTAGCCGGCCGAACCGCCCGAGGCGAAGGCGTCGTCAAGCCAGAAGCCATATTCCTGCGACACGCCGTTGGCGATGTCGGAGAAGGTCGCCGTGCCCTTGTCGGCGGCGACGACGAGATAGGGGTCGTCGTCGTCGTAGCGCAACACCTCCTTCGGCGGCACCACCTTGCCCTGCTTGAGATTGAGGTTGTCGGTGATATCGAGCAGGGCGCGGATGAAGGTCTTGTAGCAGGCGATGCCCTCTTCGAGCGCGGCTTCGCGGCCGAGCTCGGGCGCCGGCGGGCGCTTGACCACGAAGCCGCCCTTCGAGCCGACCGGCACGATGACCACGTTCTTAACCTGCTGCGCCTTGACCAGGCCGAGCACCTCGGTGCGGAAGTCCTCCGGCCGGTCCGACCAGCGCAGTCCCCCGCGGGCGACCTTCCCGAAGCGCAGGTGCACGCCCTCGACCCGCGGCGAATAGACGAAGATCTCGCGGAATGGCCGCGGCAGCGGCAGCTCGTCGAGCGCGCCCGAGTCGAGCTTGAAGGAGACGTAGCTCTTCTCGCCGCCGTCGTCGCCCGGCTGGTAGAAGTTGGTGCGCAGGGTGCTTTCGATCAGGTTGAGATAGCGCCGGATGATGCGGTCCTCGTCCAGGTTGGCGACCGATTCCAGCGCGTCCAGGATGCGCTGGCGCAAGCGGCCGGCACGCTGCGCCGCGCCCGACTGGCGCGCCGGGTCGAAGCGCGCCTCGAACAGCTCCACGAGCAGCGCGGCGATCTTCGGATTGCGCGCCAGAGTCTGCTCCATATAGGCCTGTGAGAAGGGAATGCGCGCCTGGCGCAGATACTTGCACAGGGCGCGCAGGACGATCACCCGACGCGCGGTCAGGCCGGCGTAGAGCACCAGCCGGTTGAAGCCGTCGTCCTCCATGGCCACGTTCCAGACGCGTGCGAAAGCGTCCTGGAAGGCCTCGCGCACCGATTCGAGATCGACCTTGATCGTGCGCGGCACCTCCATACGGAAATCCTGGACCCAGACCGGCCGCTCGCCCTCGCCGGGGCGCACTTCGTAGGGCACCTCGCCCATCACGCGCAGGCCCATGTTTTCGAGCATCGGCAGCACGTCTGACAGCGGCACCGCGTTGTCCACCACGTAGAGCTTGAAGTGCAGCACGTTGGCCGGCGCACCGGCCGGCCGATAGAGGTTCATCGACAGGCCGTCCTGGGCGAGTGCGGCTTCGATCTGGGCGATGTCGACGACCGCATCGGCGGCGTCGAAATCGTCCTGATACCCGATCGGGAAAGCCTTTTCGTAGCGCTTGCCGCACAGCAGCCCCTCGCCCTCGCCGAGACGCGTCACCAACTCGGCCTGCAGATGATCGCTCCAGGAACGCGCGGCCTCGGCCAGGCGCCGCTCCAGCGCCTCGACGTCGACCTGCGGCATCTTGCCGTCGGGCGTCTTCACGATGGCATGCAGGCGCGCGAGCGCCGCGTCGCTCAACTGGGTCGAGAAGGTCGCCACCTCGCCGCCATAGGTCGAGGCGATCAAGTCGAGCAATTTCATGCGCAAGCGCGTGTCGTAGCGGTCGCGCGGCACGAACACGAGACAGGAGACGAAACGCTCGAAGGGATCGCGGCGCACGAAGAGCGCGGTGCGCTGGCGTTCCTGCAGGTGCAGGATTCCGGTTGCGATCTCGTAGAGTTCCTCGACGCCGATCTGGAACAACTCGTCGCGCGGGTAGGTCTCGAGGATGTGGAGAAGCGCCTTGGCGTCGTGGCTGTTGGGCGGAAAACCGGCATGGGCCGCGACGTCGTCGACCTTCTGGCGGAGCAGCGGAATGACGCGCGGCGAGCGCGAGTAGGCGACCGAGGTGAACAGGCCGACGAACAGGCGCTCGCCGGTCACCCTGCCCTTGTCGTCGAACTGCTTGACCGCGATGGTGTCCAGATGCGCCGGCCGGTGCACGGTCGAGCGTCTGTTGCCCTTGGCAATGCGCAGCAGGTCGGGACGGCGCACGAACTCGCGCACGTCCGGCGGCATCTGACCGAGATTGCGCAGTCCGTCGAAGACCGGAACCGCCTCCTCGCGCAGCAGGCCCAGCCCGCTGTCCGTCACGATGGCCGCGCGTGCCCGCGTTCCCTGGCCGCGATAGCGGTATTCGCGATAGCCCAAAAAGGTGAAGTGATCGTCGGCCAGCCAGCGCAGGAAGGCGAGTCCTTCCGCGATCTCCTTGGCCGGCACCTGAGGCGGTGTGCTCTCCAGCTCCGCGATCAGCGCCTCGCAACGCTGCAACATCGTGCGCCAGTCCTCGACCGCCGCGCGCACGTCGGCCAGCACCTTGTGCACGCCCTCCGCGATACGTCCGTGCAGCTGTTCGGGCTGCTCGCTGATGTGGACCTGCATGACCGATTCGAAGCGCTGGGCCTGGTCCTCGGCCTGCAGCGCGGTCAGCCGTCCGCGGCCGTCGCGCGCGACACCCATGATCGGATGGATGACCAGGTGCACCTCGGCGTCCTGCCGGTTGATCTCGGCGTTCACGGAATCGACG
>CAZDBC010000029.1:0-994 GCA_964503295.1 uncultured Kiloniellaceae bacterium
GGCACCCCGCTGGCGTATTCCGGAGAGGACACCGGCCAGTTCGAACTGGGTGATGCGGTCGCCCTCGCGCGCCAGGCTTCCCTGACGTGTGATCAGCAACTCGCGCAGTGCCGGATTTCGCTCGATCTTGGCCGCCCCTGCCGCGATATCGTGCGCGAACGCCCGGCTGACGGCATGGCCGAAGCGGGCCAGGCTCTCCGCCGGAATGACCAGTTCCGCCCAACGCAGACCCCCGTAACGGGCATGCAGGGCAGCCATGGTCCGCACGCCGCCCGGGACGACGCCGCCGGAAGGGCTGGGCTGGGGCAGGAATTCGACCGCATCGCCCGCGCCCGAGGAGCCGTCGAAGACCACGCAAATGCCGCCTCCGCCCAGCCCGGCCCGCGACGGCATGGTGACGGTCATGGTCAGATACATGGCCACGGCGGCATCGGCGGCCGTGCCGCCGTTGCCCAGGATTTCCCGTCCCACCAGCGCCGCCCGCGGCTCGTCGGCTGCCGCCATGCCGGCAAAGCCTTCCACGGGTCCGTAGTTGAAGGTCTCGGGTTCCGGCTCGATACAGCCGCCGAGCGCCGCTGCGAGCACGGCAACGACCGGAAGCAGGCGGGCACGCCAGTGCCAGCATTGCAAGCGACCCGCGCCGATGCCAGATAATCGAATCATGTGGCCTGTCAAACTGCCCACCCTGAGCAGACGTCTGGTCTGCCTTGTTCTCTTCGTTCTGCTCGCGCTTGGGCAGGCGGCCCCCGCCTTGGCGCAAGGCAAGTCCGTCCGCCTCATACGTGACGCGGAAATCGAGCAGATCATCCGCAGCTATTCGGCGCCGGTCTTCGAGGCCGCCGGACTGAACCCCCAAGCCGTGACTGTCTACCTTGTCGACGACAAGTCCCTCAATGCTTTTGTGGCGGGCGGCCAGAAGCTGTTCATCCATACCGGCCTGCTGATGGCGACGGACGGCCCGCTCGAGGTGATCGGCGTGATCGCCCACGAGGCC
>CAZDBC010000029.1:1004-6480 GCA_964503295.1 uncultured Kiloniellaceae bacterium
TTGGCAGCGCGCTCGATCAAACCACGAACAGCGTTCTGGCGACCTACGCGCTGGGCCTCGGCGCGGCTCTTGCGACCGGCAATCCTGGCGTTGGAATCGCGGTCATTTCCGGCGGGCAGGACATCGCCCTCAAGGGCCTGCTCCGCTATACGCGCAGCCAGGAAGGCGCCGCCGACCAGGCAGCCATTTCCTATCTGGAGCGCAGCCGGCTGTCGCCCCGCGGCCTGGTCGACTTCATGGAAACCTTGCGCGGCCAGGAGGTGTTGCTGGCAACCAACCAGGACCCCTATCTGCGCACCCACCCCCTGACCGAGGATCGGCTCGACTTCCTGCAGCGCGCCCTGGCCGCCTCTCCCTACGCCGATCGCCCCACGCCGCCGGAGATGGTCGAGATGCACCAGCGCATGCGGGCGAAGCTGATCGGATTCCTGAGGCCGCGCGGTCAGGTGCTGCGGGAGTACCCGGAAAGCGACCAGAGCATCCCCGCCCGCTACGCACGCGCAATTTCCTACTATCTGCAGCCCGATCTCGACAGGGCATTGGACCTCATCGACGGCCTGATCGCCGAGGAGCCGGACAATCCTTACTTCCATGAGCTGAAGGGCCAGATGCTGTTCGAGAACGGCGAAGTGGCGGCGGCGTTGGACCCTTACGAGCGGGCAGCGGCCCTGGCGCCGGAGGCGACGCAGATCCTGCTTCGCCTCGCCCAGGTGCAGGTGGCCTTGAACGATCCTCAGCTCGACGATGCCGCGCTCGACAACCTTCAGCTCGTGTTCCAGGAAGAGCCCAACAATGCGCTTGCCTGGCGGCTGGCCAGCGTCGCCTACGGGCGGCGGGGAGACGAGGGAATGACGATGCTGGCACTTGCCGAGTACGCCCTCGCCAAGGGCGAATTTCGTGAAGCGGTCGCACGCGCCCAGCGCGCCGAAGATCTCTTACCGTCGGGTTCGCCAGGCTGGCTGCGTGCCCAGGACGTGGCGGGCGAGGCCGAGCGCCGGCAAAAGCAGGCAGACCGCTAGCCGCGCCGGGCCCGACTGACGCCGCCGTGATTTGTCGCGGCGGTCCGGCGAGGCTAGTCTGGTCCCGATCGGGTTCGAGGCGGACAGCGAATGGAGAACGAGAGGATGCACCGGGAACAGGCGTTCGACCGCGCCAGCTGTCGCTGGGCCGCCGCTTTCGCCCTGCTGGCATACTTTCTGCTGGTCGCGGCGGTTCCGCTGGCCGCGCAAGACGCGGCCCCAGCCGAGAAGTCCACGACCAAAGGCGCCGGCCTGGAGGGTGGCGACCGGACGGCGATCGAGCGGGTGGTGCGGGACTACATTCTCGAGAATCCGGGCATAGTGGTCGAAGCACTGCAGGCCTACGAGGCGCAACGGCAGCGCGCCGAGCAGGAGCGCCGGCAGGCCGCCCTGGCGCAATATCAGGACCAACTTCTGCGCGATCCCGAAGCGCCTGTGATCGGCAATCCCGAGGGCGACGTGACGCTGGTCGAATTCTTCGACTATCGCTGCCCCTATTGCCGTAGTTTCGGCGAGCAGCTCGTCCTGCTTCTGGAGCGCGACCCGCAGGTGCGCGTGGTCATGAAGGAATTTCCGATTCTCAGCCGCGAGTCGATAGAGGCCGCGCGGGCAGCCCTGGCAGCCGACCGTCAGGGCGGCTACCGGGCCTTCCATTTCGCCCTGCTCGAGGAGCCAGGCGATCTTAGCCGCGAGCACATCCTGGCAACGGCGGACCGGGTCGGACTCGACCGGGCGCGGCTCGAACGCGACATGCGCGATCCCGCGATCGACGATATTCTGCGACGCAACTACCAGCTCGCCGAGGCGCTCGGCATCGACGGCACACCGGCCATCGTCATCGGAGAGCAGATCCATGCGGGCGCACTGCCGCTTGACCGGCTGACGGAGGCGATCGCCGCCGCACGGGCCGGCGAGAAACCGGTCGCCATTCAATAGCTTAGGCAGGTCGACCCCGGTCTCCTTGCAAGCGGCGCGGATTGCGCGGTGCCAGCCCCTGTGTTAACGCTAGCCGCTTTTTCCGCATCCGGGAGAGTCGCCGGTGCCCGACGCGCCGAAAATCCTGATTCTGAACGGGCCAAATCTCAATCTGCTCGGCACACGCGAGCCGGAGGTCTATGGTCGACAGAGCCTGGCCGACATCGAACGGGACTGTCGCCGTCGCGCTGCCGAACGCGGATTGGCGCTGGAGGCTCGCCAGTCGAACAGCGAGGGCGAACTGGTCGACTGGATCCAGGAGGCGCGCAACGGCTACGCCGGCTTGATCGTCAATCCGGGGGCCTATACCCATAGCTCGATCGCAATGCTCGACGCGCTGCTCGCCGTCGGGCTGCCGGCGATCGAGATCCATCTGTCCAACATCTACCGACGCGAGTCCTTCCGCCACCATTCCTACGTTTCACGCGCCGTTCTAGGCGTGATCTGCGGCTTCGGCGCCCAGGGCTACCTTCTGGCGATCGATGCCATGGCTAACCTGCTGCAAACGCAAAAAGACGTCTGATGGCCAAGTTCGACATTGACGACGATGCCGTGCGCAAGCTTGCGCAACTGCTCGATGAAACGAAGCTCAGCGAGATCGAATACGAGGCCGATGGGCAGCGCATTCGCGTCGCCCGCGGTGGGCGAAGCGGCGGCGAGGTTCCGGCGCCCTCTGCCCCAAGCGCTCTGCCGGCCGCCGAGGGGCCCGCTCCAGCAAGCGACAACATCCCGACCGGCGCCGTCACCTCGCCCATGGTCGGCACCGTTTATGTGGCCGGCGAGCCGGGTGCCGCGCCCTTCGTCAAGGTCGGCGACACCGTGCGTCAGGGGCAGACCCTGCTGATCATCGAGGCGATGAAAGTGATGAATCCCCTGGCCAGCCCGCGCGCCGGCACAGTCAGCCGGATCCTCGTCAGCGACGGCCAGCCGGTCGAATTCGGCGAGCCTCTCCTGATCATAGACTGACCCGGGACCGGTCACCCGATGTTCGACAAAATTCTGATCGCCAATCGCGGCGAGATCGCGCTGCGCATTCATCGGGCCTGCCAGGAGATGGGCATTCACACCGTCGCGGTGCATTCGACCGCCGACGCCAATGCCATGCATGTGCGTCTGGCCGACGAGAGCGTCTGCATCGGGCCGGCGCCCAGCAAGAACAGCTACCTCAACATTCCAGCGATCCTGTCGGCCGCCACCATAACCGGAGCCGACGCCATCCACCCGGGCGTCGGCTTCCTCTCCGAGAACGCCGATTTCGCGTCGATGGTCGAGGAGCACGGCATGGTGTTCATCGGGCCGACGCCCAAGCATATCGGTCTGATGGGCGACAAGGTGGCGGCCAAGAAGGCCGCTCAGACCCTGGGACTGCCGGTGGTCCCGGGGTCAGAGGAAGGCGTGGCCGATGAAACCACGGCCGAGCGCACCGCTGACGCGGTCGGCTATCCCGTGCTGATCAAGGCGGCCGCCGGCGGCGGCGGCCGCGGGATGAAGGTCGCCCGCAACCGCGAGGAGCTCTCCGGTGCCTTCCGCCTGGCGCGGGCAGAGGCCGCCGCGGCGTTCGGCGACGATCGCGTCTACATCGAGAAGTACCTGACGCGACCGCGCCATATCGAGATTCAGATTCTGGCCGATGGTCGGGGCAGTGCGATCCACTTGGGCGAGCGCGACTGTTCGCTGCAGCGCCGCCATCAGAAACTGCTGGAGGAAGGCCCCTCCCCGGCGCTCAATGCCGATGAACGCGCCGAAATCGGCCAACGCTGCGCCGCAGCGATGGCCAAGCTCGGCTATCGCGGCGTGGGCACGATCGAATTTCTTTACGAAAATGGGCAGTTCTTCTTCATCGAGATGAATACCCGTCTTCAGGTCGAGCATCCGGTCACGGAAATGATCACGGGGATCGACCTGGTGCGCGAGCAGATTCGCATTGCCGCCGGCGCGCCCCTCGGTTTGAGCCAGGACGAAGTCAAATTCTCCGGCCACGCTGTAGAATGTCGGGTCAACGCCGAGCATCCCGAGACCTTCGTGCCGTCTCCGGGTCTGGTTCGCGACTACCATGCGCCGGGCGGGCTTGGCGTGCGCGTCGATTCGGCACTCTATGCGGGCTACCGAATTCCGGCAAATTACGATAGCCTGATTGCCAAGCTGATCGTCTATGGACAGACGCGAAACGAATGTCTGATGCGGCTGCGCCGGGCGTTGGGCGAGTTCGTCATCGACGGTCCGGACACTACGATCCCCTTGCATCAGCGGCTCGTGGTCGACCGCGACTTCATCAACGGCGATTACGACATCCACTGGCTGGAAGGCTTCGTGGGTCGCGCGGGCTGACCTTGCGGCCGCCCAGTGGCCGGGCGACGCGAAGCGACCGGTTATCGGCATGCAGCTGACGCCCGACCTCCTCCTGCGCGCCTATGCGATCGGCATCTTTCCGATGGCCGAGAGTCGCAGCGAGACCGAGCTCCACTGGATCGACCCCGACCGCCGCGGCGTACTCCCCCTCGAGCGCGTCCACGTCCCGCGCCGGCTACGCCGGCGCATCAGGCGCGGGGAGTTCACGGTGCGCTGCGACAGCGCATTTCGCGAGGTCATCGAGGGCTGTGCCGCGCGCACCAAGAGCCGGCCGGATACCTGGATCAATCCGGTCATCCAACGCCTCTATTGCGAACTGCACGAGGCCGGCTTCGCCCATTCCGTGGAGTGCTGGCAGGGTGGGCGCCTGGTGGGAGGCCTCTACGGCGTGACCCTCGGCGCCGCCTTCTTTGGCGAAAGCATGTTCAGCTGCGTCACGGATGCCAGCAAGGTCGCCCTCATCCATCTCGTGATTCGGCTGCGCAAGGGCGACTTTCGGCTGCTCGACACGCAGTTCAATACTCCGCATCTCAGCCAGTTCGGCGTGATCGAGATTCCGCGCGAGGACTACCGCCGACGGCTCGCGCGGGCCATAACCACGCCGGCCGAATTCCCGGCCGCTCTGTCCGAAGAGGAGATTGCCGCCTTCCTGAACGAGGTCAGCGACAGGAGTCTATCGGGCTCTCGAGACGCTTGATCATGCAGCAGCGGTCGGCCGGCGCTAGTCCGGCCTCGGCCTGGCGCTGGCGGATCGCCATCAACTGCGGGCCGATGTCCGCTTCACTCAGCTCCTGGTAGCCGAGACGGGCATAGAGGGGCGCATTCCACGGCACCGCGCGGAAGGTGGTCAAGGCAACAGCCGGCAGACCTTTGCGGCGCGCCCAGTGCTCGACCGCGGCGATCAGCGCGCGCCCGATCCCGCGCCGCTGATGATCGGGCAGGACGTCCAGCTCGGCCAGGAAACAGAGGCCGTCGACCTCCCGCCCGACGGCGAAACCGACCGGTGCGTCGGAGCGGCCGACCGCGACCAGGGCCAGATGAGAGCGCCAGTAGGCCTGGTAGTCGGCCACGGTCAGCAAGGGCCCGGGCGAACCACTGGTCGAGCCAGCGCAGGTCGAACTGCCTCTGCCGCA
>CAZDBC010000029.1:6490-14634 GCA_964503295.1 uncultured Kiloniellaceae bacterium
GTCGAAACCTGCAGGTCGGCGACGAATGGATGGGGGCTGTCACGAAACTTTTCTGCCGCGGCCCTCTCGATGGCAGGCAGGAGGGCGACCTCGCTCCGCCGCGCGCGTCTGATCCGGTAGCCGGCCAGACCCGACGCCCGCCGCGGCAACCGTCTATTGGGCTGCACCGGCGCCGCCACCCTCCTCAGCCCCATCATCCTCGGCAGCCGACAATGGCTCGGCCGCTTTGCAGTCGACGACCCAGACGTCGTAGACGGGATGCTCGAGTGCGGAAAGAGCCGGAGTCGACGCGAACATCCAACCGGTGAAGACCGTCACCGGCTCCTGGTCGGGGCGGGCATCGACAATCTCGAGAAAGGCCGCGCTTTCCGGCGGCTCCTCGGGCGGGGCCTCCTGGCAGCTCCGGGCCACGATCTCGAGCGATCCGAAACGCACCGATTCGTCGAGCGGCGCCTCTATGGTGGAAACCCTCGCGGTCACCTTGTCGAGGCCCTGAAGCACCGCGACGCCGTAGGGGCGGTATTCGGCCTCGAGTGGACCGGCCACAATGAGGAGGGCCGTGACAAGCAAGCCCTGCCCCAAGAACATCAGGCTGGCTCTACTCGTCATGCCGATAAGGATTCTCGAGCAGATCGACCATGCGATGCAGGACTTCGCGCAACTGCGCCTCGTCGCAGCCCATCAAGAGCCCGTCCTCGAGAGCGTCCTGGGCCATTTCCCGGATCTCCTCGAGATTCTCGTTGAGGACCTTGATCTTTTCCAGGCAGGACACTGGATCGCCGTCCGGCTGTCGCCAGACCGGAATAACCTCGGCCAGCTTGGACCGGCTGTCGGCAGGACCGCTCATTGCTCTCCTCGCGACCGCGCCCCCCGCGTCAAAGCAATAGAGACCCGACCCCGCGCGCGCAAGCCCGCCTCCGCCGGAGGGCGAGATCGGCGCTCGTCTCAATCGGTCGGCTTGACGGCGCGGAACCGCAGCCGAACGTAGTCGACCGTCCAGCGCCCCTGCGAATCGCACAGCTCAGGCCTGAGCGCCGCCACCACCTCGGCAACGTAGGCCGGCCGCTCCGCCGCCGGCAGGCGGAGGATGAAGCTCTCGGCAAAGGTTGACAGCCAGTCGGCCATCTCGCCGGGAAGCGGCGTCGGTCGCTCGATCAGCAACATGTCGGTGACCCCGAAGCCGCTGGTCTCTAGCCTTGCGCGGTAATCGTCGGGGTCGGGAAAATACCAGGGCACCGCGCCGGCGCCGTCGAGGCCGCGCCGGTCCAGGGCCGCGACCAGCGCGGCCCGGACGCGGGCCACGTTGCCCGCCCCACCCATCTCGCCGACGAACCGGCCGCCCGGCTTGAGCGCCCGCCAGACGCCGTCGATAACCCGGTCGGGCGCGGTCATCCAATGCAGCGCCGCATTCGAGAAGACGGCGTCGAACTCGCCACCGAAGGCGAGAGAGTGGCCGTCCATGACCCGGACCGACAGTCCGCGCGCCCGCGCCGCCTCGACCAGGTCCGGGGCGGCGTCGACGCCCTCGACCAGCGCCCCCCGAGCGGCCAGTTCCTCGGTCAGGTGACCGTCGCCGCAGCCGAGGTCCAGAATGCGTTCACCGGCCTGCGGCGCGAGCAGCTCCACGACCGGAAGGCCCAGCTCGGCAACGAAACGCGCGTTGCGGACATAACGCTCGGAGTGCCACCGCTGCGCCGGGCTCTCCGCGGGCTTCATTGCGGCGCTTGACCGGACTGGCTGGCCTGGTCCGCGGCGCTGAAAATGAATCGGCCGAGCAGGTCGACCACGTTGATGGTGCCTTGGGTATGGCTGATCGAACCGCCGGGCTCGATAACCTCCTCCGCACCGCCCGGTTCGATGGCGAGGTAGTTGCCGCCGAGCAGACCGTCGGGAATGATGCGAACGGAGCTGTCGCTGGGCAGCTCGACATCTTCTTTGATCTGCATTTCGAGAATTGCGAAGTAGGTGCGCGGATCCAGGCGCTGCGCGACGACAGTGCCGATCTTGACGCCGGCCATGCGCACCTCGGTGCCGCTCGAAACACCCGAGACGTCGTCGAACTGCGCGGAAATCCGGTAGCCGCCCCCGCCGTCGACGGCCCCCGTGCTCTGGAACGCCACCACCACGAAGGCCGCAGCGACCAGCAGGACGACAGCCCCCATCACCGTCTCGATCAGGTTCCTGCGCATCGGGACCCCTTCATCAAAGTCTTGCCATTCACTCCGGCGTCCAGGCCTCGTAGTCGCCGGTGGCCGGCGCCCGGTGGCCGCCGCGCAGGGTATGTCCCGGCGGACGATAGGCTTCGGGCGTACCGGTCATGTTGGGCTTGTGCGGCTTTTGCCAGTCAAAACGCGGAAGACGCTGCTGGTCCGGCGTTTCGTCGACCATATAATGCAGCCAGGCATGCCATTCCGGCGGCACCCGGCTTGCCTCGGTCTCGCCGTTGTAGACGACCCAGCGACGCTCCCGGCGGAGGGAATCAGGATGCAGGCCGCCGCGGCGACGCTTGTTCCGATAGTAGATGTTGCCCTGGTCGTCGCGGCCGACCTCCTCGCCGTACAACCAGGTAAATATTCTCGTGCCGAGCGTGGTTCCGGGCATGCTGCCGCCATATCCTCTCGCCGTTGGGCGGCGGGACTATCGCACCTTGCCCCGCTAGCGTCCAGCGACAGCTGCCCGGAGGAAAGCCGGATCACGCCCGGCGTGGCGGGCGCTGGACAAGCCCCCACGGCCCGCCTAAAGAGTGCCGCCATGCGGGATTTTTGGCGGGACTCCGGATATCACCTCCTGGCGAGACGGGCCGATGGTCGCCTTGCGGTAACCGACGACTTCCTGCGTGCCTACCTGCGCCGCCCGGAACTGGCGCCGGTCGCCGAATCCTGCCCTGCCGAGCGCAGACTTCACGCCGAGCTGCTCGACGATCCGCGCAAGCCGGTTCCGCAGGAGCGTTTGAGCGAGCTGGCCGATCCGGACGCCTGGGAAAATTACCGGGTTTTGCTGCGCTTCCGCGACCGCCTGCTAGCTGCCGGGACGCTGGAGGACTGCTACCTGCAGGCCTTCACCGGGGCGCAGGGGATCGATGTTCCGCCGCTTTTTCTGGATCAGCTGGTGCACGCGATCCTGCGGGGCATGCTGGAGGGTTGCGACGACGCCTTGCGACTACGCGCCGCGGAGCTTCTGTTCCGCGAGCAGACGGTCTCGATCCAGGACGGGGCGATCATGGCGGCCGACAGCGAGACCGTCGAAATGTACGCGCGCAGCGGCGGTTTCGGCGCGCTTGGTCAGCTTCTGGTCGAGGCACAGGCCTCGATGGCGCAGGTCGAGCTCGACGTGCTGACGCGCGAGAACGCCGAGGTCTACTGGGGCCGGAATGACCGCTTCGACACCGTGCTGAACCTGGGTTTCGCCGGCGACGGCCTGGATGCCCTTTGTCGGGTACTCGAGGCCTGGATCGCCCACTTCCTCTCGGTCGAGGTTTCGATCCAGCCGGTCCAGCAGATCCGCGACGAGAAATGGGTCTGGCACATCGGCCTCGACAGCGAAGGCACGCGGCTGCTCAACGACCTCTATCAGGGCCGGGAGGTCGGGGACGAGCGGCTGGCCCGCCTTTTGTCCCTGTTCAGGCTCGAGTTCAAGGATCCCCGCCTGATGCCCCGGGCAATCGCCGGCCGGCCGGTCTATCTCGCCATGGCCATGACCGAGCGCGGCCGCCTGCGGCTGAAGCCGCAGAACCTTTTGGTCAACCTGCCCCTGGCGGAGAGGTCCTGAGCGGCTCTGGCTCAGACCGTGCCAATGTAGCCGAGCAGCTTGTCGTGAAGGGCCTTCCTGAAGGTCACGCCCTCGCGGGCGGTGCGCGCCCGCGCCGACAGGCGCCGGTCGCCAGGCAGGCGTGCGCCATCCTGCGAGGAGATGCGCCCAACCAGCTCTTCGATCGCCGCAAAGTAGCTGGCGCCTGCGATCGGGCGCGGATCGATGGCGATGAAGAGCTGTCCGGTCCGCGGCGGACCGCCGCTGTTGTCGGCGAAGGAGGAGGCATTGACCGAGAGCGTGGCACCGGTCAGGGCCGCCGCCATCACCTCCACGATCAGCGCGACGCCGGCACCCTTGTAGCCACCGGCCGGCACCATCGAGCCGCCGTCGAGCGCGGCCTTCGGATCGGTCGTGGGAGAACCTTCCTTGTCGAGCGCCCAGCCTTCCGGAATCGCTTCGCCCTGTTGGGCATGGACCACGACTTCGCTCTTGGCGACGACGCTCGAGGACTGGTCGATGACGATCGGCGGCCGGTCCTTGCGCGGCACCGCGCAGGATAGCGGGTTGGTTCCGAACACCGGTGTCTTGCCGCCCCAAGGCGCGATCGAGGCCGGCGCGTTGACGAAGCCCAGCGCAAGGTAGCCAGCCTCCGCCATGCGCTCGACATGATAGCCGCAGACGCCGCAGTTGTAGGAATTCGTAATGGCCAGCAGGGCGATCCCGGTCTCCCCCGCCAGGGGCAGGAGCAACTCCAGCCCCTGGTCGATCGCGGGGTGAGCGAAACCGTCGCGGGCGTCGGACTTGACGCAGGCGGCCGCTATCTGCTCGGCCCGCGGCACCGCGTCGCCGTCGATCTTTCCGCAGCGGGCATGCTCGCAATAGGTCGGCAGGCGGGCGAGGCCATGGCTGTGAATGCCGTCGGCCTCCGCGGCAACCACTGAGCGCGCGACCGACTCCGCGTTGTCGGCCCGGGTGCCGCAGGCGACCAGCGCCTTCCTGGTCAGCTCGTGGACCTCCTCGAGAGTCATTGTCACGGTCTCGGCCGTCGCGGTCACAGTCATGGCTTCGCCTCCCCTCGCCGCGTTGCGCCGCCCCCGCGGCGATCTGTAAAATCTGATCCGTTCCATTGCCGGGTCAACGGGTTGCCTCCCGAGCCGGCATGGGCATAATGGCGGCGACGGGAATTAATGACCAGGGCCAGCGGCCGGCCGGACGCCATGTGCAGGCCTTTTCTGAGTCGTCACGACGCCTGAAAGGGTCGTTCGAGCAACAGTCAGCCGCGGGGCGCGGTCCGACCATGCCAGAGGCCAGTCGGCGGGCTTTCGGAGCTTGGTCTGCCCGGCAGGGCAGAGACGCTCTCCGGGCAAAGCCTCGCAATTTCCTGCCCAGGCGGCTAAGCTGGCTTGAGAATGGAGGGTATCGGCCGTCATCCTACCGGCCGTAATCGCAGCGCACGCCGCGTTCGGTACCGTCGGGCGCCGCAGTCGGCATCATCAGAAGACGCCATCGCAAGAACAGGGAGAAAACTTCATGAGCGAACGCGAGCATTACTACATCAAGGAGTTGAAGGAGCGCTTCATCAAAGGCGACGTCGACCGGCGCGAATTCCTGCGCACCTCGACACTCCTTGGCCTGTCGGCGACGGCTGCTTACGGCTTCGTCGGCAAGGTGACCGGCGTCGATTACGCGCCCAAGGCGCTGGCTGCGACGCCCAAGAAGGGCGGCAATCTTCGCGTCGCGATGGCGGTGCAGGAGATGGTCGATCCGGCAACCTTCGACTGGGTCGAGAAATCCAATGTCGCGCGCCACATCGTCGAGTATCTGACCATCACCGGCGCCGACAACATCACCCGTCCCTACCTGGCGGAAAGCTGGGAGGCGTCCGACGATCTCACCGTCTGGACCTTCAGGCTGCGCCAGGGGATCAAGTGGTCCAACGGAGACGAGTTCAACGCCGACGACGTCGTTTTCAACTTCGCCCGCTGGCTCGACCCGGCGACCGGCTCGTCAAACATCGGCCTGTTCAAGGCCATGACCGAAACCGTCGAGACCAAGGAACTCGACGAAGACGGCAAGCCCAAGATGACCCAGCGCATGCGCGAGGGCGCGGTCAAGAAGATCGACAGTCACACGGTGCAGATCACACTGGACACGCCGGTGCTGTCCATCCCGGAAAACCTCTACAACTATCCCACGGCAATCCTGCACCGCGACTTCGACAAGATGGGCGGCAACCTGTCGAAGAACCCGATCGGTACCGGTCCGTACGAGCTGGTCGAATTCGCGGTCGGCGAGCGCGCAATCCTGCGCAAGCGCAGCGAATCCTACTGGGGCGAGCGCATCACCGATCAACCCTACATCGGCGGCGAGATCTATCTCGACCAGATCAGCTACTTCGACACCGGCGAGGACATGGCCGCGGCCATCGCTGCGCTCGCTTCGGGTCAGGTCGACGCGGTCTATCAGCTCCAGCTCGCCGCCTTGGAGACGGCAACCCGCATCCCGGGCCTGGTGATTTCCGAGGCGCCGACCGCCCAGACCGGCGTGATGCGCATGAAGGTCACCGAGCCGCCGTTCGACAATCCGAAAGTCCGCGCGGCGATCACCAAGGCGGCCGACAACGCCAAGTTGCTCGAACTCGGCCATGCCGGGCGCGGTCAGGTTGCCGAAAACCACCACGTCGCCAAGATCCATCCGGAGTACTTCGCCCTGCCGCCGCTGAAGCGCGACGTGGAAGGTGCGAAGCAGCTGCTCGAGGAAGCCGGCTTCGGCGACGGTCTCGAGATCTCGTGCAACGTTGGCAACACCAACGGCACCTGGCAGCAGGACACCGTGCAGGTTCTCAAGGAGCAACTCGCCGACGCGGGCATCACGCTGAACGTCAACGTCATGCCGGCGGCTCAGTATTGGGAGCAGTGGACCAAGGCGCCGTTCAGCCTGACGGCCTGGACCCACCGGCCGCTCGGCACCATGGTCCTGAGCCTCGGCTATCGCTGCGGCGTGCCCTGGAACGAGAGCAGCTACTGCAGTGAGGAGTTCGACGCCGCCCTCGAAGAGGCCGAGTCGATCCTCGACGTCGAAGAACGCCGCAAGAAGATGGAAAAGGTCGAGACGATCCTGCAGAACGACCACGTGATGGTGCAGCCGTTCTTCCAGGCGGTCTTCTCCGCGACCAACGAGAAGGTGCGCAACTACAACACGCACCCGACGCTCTACCACCAGTTCCAGAAGGTCTGGATGGACACCTGAGCCTAGCCTAGAGACGTCAGCGCAGACATGGGACGCGCCGGCCCTCCGAAAAGGAGGGCCGGCGCGCCGCGTTTTGGGGCACCGCCGGAGACCACGCGCGGATGCCACGCAAGTGCGGCTTAGTCCTGACGCGAAGTTGACAAGTCCGGCCTCTTGCCAGCCGCGGGCGACAGCCCGATCTTAAATGCATCGACCGAGAGCGATCCGGAGGGTTCCTCCATGACATCTCCCGACGCTGCTGGGCCAGCGCCTCCCGCGCCCGGGTTCGCCAAGCGACCAGATTATCGCATTGCCTTCGAGCCTTGCGCCAAGCGTATTCGGGTCCTGTTCGCAGGCGAAACACTGGTCGACAGCCGCAATGCACGCCTGATGCACGAGACGGGGCACGTTCCGGTCTATTACTTCCCGCCCGACGAGGTGAGGACGGACCTGCTACGGCCCGGCGCGCGCCAGACCCACTGCCCCTTCAAGGGGACCGCGCATTACCGCAGTGTCGTGTCAGGCGGGCGAACGGCCGAGAACGCCGTCTGGTGCTATCCCTCGCCTTACGCGGAGGTCGCGGAAATCGCGGACTTTCTCGCCTTGTATTGGGATGCGATGGATCATTGGTACGAGGAGGACGAAGAGGTTTTCGTGCACGCGCGAGACCCTTACGTGCGCCTCGACATCCTGCCGTCCAGCCGGCCCGTCGAGATCGTGCTGGCCGGGGAAACGGTCGCCCGGAGCGCGAAGGCGCATTTTCTTTTCGAGACCGGTCTGCCGGTCCGTTACTACCTGCCCAGAAATGATGTCCGCATGGACCTGCTCGAGGACTCGGAAACGCGTAGTGCCTGCCCCTACAAAGGCGAGGCGCACTACTACCATGTCCGGGTCGACGACCGGTTGTACCGGGATGTCGCCTGGTGCTATGCGGAGCCGCTGCCCGAGAGCCGCCGAATCCGGGACCTGATCTGCTTCTTCGACGAGCACGTCGATCGGGTGCTGGTCGAAGGCCGGGAGATGCCGCGGCCGCGCACCAAATGGTCGTGAAACCGGCCGTTCAGGCGCCCAACAAAGCTGCGTGACACCGCCGGCCGCCCCTCTGCCGGGTCATTCATCTCGCCACCCCTAGTCCTTTCCACAAGCCCAGCCACAAAATGGGGTGT
>CAZDBC010000030.1:0-3651 GCA_964503295.1 uncultured Kiloniellaceae bacterium
GCAATCCTCTGCGCGCGCACTACCCTGCCACTGCGCCTGGCACAATGGGGATTCCGGCGTTTCTCTGATTCGCTGCGCAGCCTGGACTACTTGATCTGGGCCCTGGTGTTCGTCCGCGCGATCGGGCTTGGACCACTTGCCGGCATTCTGGCGATTGCCGTGGTGGATCTCGGCACGCTCGCGAAGCTGTATTCCGAGGCGATCGACAACACGTCTCGCGGGCCGGTGGACGGGGTCAGGGCGAGCGGGGGTTCCTGGCTGGACAGCATCTTTGTCGGCGTGCTGCCGCAGGTGGCGCCGAACATGCTGTCTGCCGCACTCTATATGTTCGAATCGAACGTCCGCTCGGCCACTGTGCTCGGCATTGTCGGTGCTGGCGGCATCGGTTATCAACTCGCCGACCGCTTACGGGTATATGAATTCGGCCAAGCGAGTTTAATTATCATCCTGATTATCGCGACCGTGGCCTTCATCGATTCACTGTCGAGAGCGTTACGCGCCCGCCTTATCGGCCGATAAGGACACAGGTGCTGCGTCCGCAGGCGACGACTCCTCAGTTCAGCGATTTCAGAACCAGTCCTGACCGCCGCCATGCCATCGCCTCCAACCGGACCCGCGTCTTCGAAAAGTCCACGCCGGGCGAAACGCATCGCGATATCGAACGGTGAGGCAACGGCCTCGTCCACGTCCTCGATGATCGACGCATCGAACTCGACGCGAATGCCGCCGAGCGGAGCATGCGGTCGATCGGCGAAGGAGGAAGAACGGGTAGTGGCCAGAATCTCTCGCACTTTGTGCTCGGGGCCGATCGCCTGACTCATCAGGCAATCATCTGGTGCCGCTTAAGCAGGCTCAAAATTCGTAAGTCAACAAAGCGACGGTTTTAACCCCTTTCCCGGCACGAAAATGTAGCCGGCGCCGCGCACGGTCTTGATGACCTCGGGCTTGCTCGGGACCTTCTCGATCTTGCGCCGGATGCGCGCGATGCGGATGTCGATGCTGCGGTCAAAGGGCTCCCAGCCGCGTTTGTGGGCGAGGTCGAGCAGCTGGTCGCGGTTGAGCACCCGGTTGGGGTGCTCGGCGAAGGCCTTCAAGAGGTCGAACTCCATCGCGGTGATCGGGATGTCGCGGCCTTCGGCGTCGGTCAGCTTGTGTGCCTCCAGGTCGAGCCGGCAGTCGCCGAAGGCGACCGTGCGCCCGGACGCGCCGGCCGGCGCCGCCTCGGCGCGCTCCGGGCGCACCCGGCGCAGCACCGCGCGCACCCGGGCGAGCAGCTCGCGCAGGTCGAAGGGCTTGACCAGATAGTCGTCGGCGCCGGTCTCCAGCCCGACGATGCGGTCGACCGGCGTGCCCGAGGCGGTCAGCATGATGATCCCGGCCCGGCTGTGCTCGCGCAGGAAGCGGGCCAACGACAGGCCGTCCTCGCCGGGCATCGAGATGTCGAGGATCACGAGGTCCGGCGGCTGTTCGGCGACCAGCGCACGCAGGGCCTCGCCGCCATCGGCGGTGACCACCTCGAAGCCCTGCTGCAGACCGAGATAATCCTCGATGGTCTCGCGGATGTCGGCCTCGTCGTCGACCACCGCGATCCGAACCGCCCCCGTCATCGCGCCGCCGTCCCGCACGCCCTGCGTCCGCTCAAAGGGCCGGGCCGGCCGGTGCCGCGCCGCTGCGGGTCCGCGCGCCCTCGCCCTCGACCGCCGCGCGGATCTCCTCGGGCGTGAAGGGCTTGTCGAGGCAGGGCAGGCCGGTCTCGGCGAGGAAGCTGTCGATCTCCGGGCTCAGGGTGTCGCCGGTGATGAAGACGATCCGTGCGCCCTGCGTGCCGCCGCCTTCGCCGAGGCGGCGATAGAGGCCGGGACCGTCCAGGCAGGGCATGTGCAGGTCACTCAGGATCACGTCGAAGGATTCGCGCTCCAGCCGGCGCAGCGCCTCGTTGCCGCTGTGGGCCACGGTCACCCGGTGGCCGGCAGCGATCAGGATTTCGCTGAGCATCTGAGTGACCTCGTACTCGTCGTCGACCACCAGCACGCGCTGGCCGGCCGGGGCCTTGGGCGCGCCGCAAGCGCTGTAGTACGCGGCCTCCGTCGCCGTGCTGACCGGCAGCGCGATGGTGAAGAGCGCGCCGCCCTCCGGGCTGGCGTCCACCGTGATGCTGCCGCCGTGCGATTCGACGATACCGCGGCTGACCGCCAGGCCGACCCCGGTGCCCATCCCGGCGCGCTTGGTGGTGAAAAAGGGCTCGAAGATGCGCGGGCGCAGCGCCGGCGGGATGCCCGGTCCGTTGTCGCCGACTTCCAGCACGACCATGCCGGCGGCGCCGTCGTGGCGCGCGCTCAGGGTCAGGCGGCGCGGCGCCGGCCGCTCCGACATGGCCTGCTGGGCGTTGAGGATCAGGTTGGTCATCACCTGGTTGAGCTGGTCGGCGTCGGCGAAGACGGGCGGCAGCTCGGTCTCGCCCTCGCGCTGCACCTCGATGCACGCGCTGCGCAGGGCATAGCCGGTGATGTCGAGCGCGCCGTCCAGAACCTGGCAGAGATCGATCGGCGTGCGCTGCGGCTCCTGGTGCCGGGCCATGGCCAGGAAGGTGCGCACGATGCGCGCGCAGCGGTCCGCCGCCTTGCCGATCTTCTCGGCGCGCTTGGCGATCTTGGAGTCTTCGACGGTCTCGCGCAGCAGGAGCGCCTGTCCGACCACCACCGAGAGCGGATTGTTCAGCTCATGGGCGACGCCGGCGAGCAGGGTGCCCAGCGCATTGAGCTTTTCGCTCTGATAGAGCGCTTCGCGCTGCTGGGTGATCTCGCGCTGCGCCGCCTTCAGTTCGGTCAGGTCGAAGACGCTGGTCACCACCGCGTCGTCGCAGCCGTCGTAGACGATCGGGCGGGTGGTCAGGGCGACCGGGATCTCCGAGCCGTCGGCACGCCGGTAGACCGTCTCGTAGGCATCGAGCCGGCCGCGCCGGCGGTACTCGGCCTGCGCGCGCTCCCGCTCCGCAGGGTCGGCATAGTAGTCGACGATGCAGCTGCCGACGATCTCCTGCTGCGGCCGGCCCCAGAGGCGTGCCGTGGCCGGGCTGGCATAAAGGATCCGGCCGTCGCTCTGACGGCAAATGATGACCGCGACCGGATGCGCCTCGGTGATGTTGCGGAAGCGCTCCTCGCTTTCGCGCAGGGCCCGGTCCATGGCCTTCAGCCGGGTGATGTCGGTGCGGCTGACCACGCAGCCGCCGCGGCGCGTGCGCTGATAGGAGATCTGAAGCCAGCGGCCGTCGTCGTACTCGATCTCGAAGCCTTCGCGGCAGCCGGCCCGCATGCGCGCCAGCAGCCATTCGAGCCAACGCTCCGGGTCGTCCATGGACTGGCCGTCGATCGTGCGCACCGTGTCCAGGCACTGGCGGCAGATCTCCTCGGCGCTGCGCCCGACCATCACCTCGACCGCGGCGCCGTACCAGGCCGCGAAGGCCTCGTTGCACTTGACCAGGCGGCCTTCGGCGTCGAACAGGGCGAAACCCTCCGACAGCGAGCCCACGGCATCGTCCAGGGTGTCGTGGGCCTCGCGCAGCGCTTCCTCGCGCTGCTTGCGCTCGGTCAGGTCGACTAGGCTGGTGACCGCCATCGCACGGCCGTCGAGCTCGACCAGGCGCGAGGTCGC
>CAZDBC010000030.1:3661-14565 GCA_964503295.1 uncultured Kiloniellaceae bacterium
GATGATCTGCCCGTCCTGCCGGCGCAGGGCGAACTCGTAGCCGTCGACCCGTCCGTGCGCGTGCAGGATCTCCTGGATCCGGTCGCAGTCTCCGCGCTCGACGAAGTGGTCGTAGGCGGATCGCCCCGGCGCCGGCGGCCCGGTGCGCCCGCACAGGCGGGCCATGGCGGTGCTCTCGCAGATGATCACGCAGTCCGCCATGTCGACCAGCCAGACCGGGAGCGGATGCTCGGCGATCAGGCGGCGCAGTTGCTGCGCGCTCTCGTCGAGCGAGGCCTCTGTCTGCTTCAGGCGGGTGATGTCGGTGCGGATCAGGACCGTCCCGCCATCGGAGGTGTCGTAGAAGCTGACCAGCAGCCAGCGGCCGTCGTCGCAGGCGATCTCGACCGCTTGGCGCCGGTGCCGGCGGAAACGCTCGAGGAACCAGGCCACGGCCTCTTCGACGCTGTCGAAGCTGCGCCCGTTCATGGCGACGACGCCGCGCACCGAACTGTCGCAGACCTGCTCCAGGCTTCGTCCGATCATGGCTTCGGGCGGCTCGCCGTGGCGGCGCGCGAAGGCGCTGTTACACAGCACCAGGCGCTCCTCGGCGTCGTACATCACGATCCCGTCGGGAAAGCTCTCCAGCGCCTCCTGGAGCAGGCGGGCCACGCTGTCCTCGCTGAACGTCATGCGTTCGACCGGGCGCGGGCTCAGGCAGCCGACGAAGGCGCCGGATCCGGCGCCGGCCGCACGAATCTGGTCCCGCGTCGCCCGGTAGCCGCCGGAGGCGTCGCGCAAGCGGTAGATGAGCTCGACCTCGGCGCCTCCTTCCAGTCCGGCAAGGGCGCCGAGGTACGCCGGCCGGTCGTCAGGATGGATGAGTGCAAGGAAGCATCCCGGCTCCATCAGGTGTTCGGCCGGGAGACCGGTCAGGCGTTCGGCGCTGTCCGCCACCCAGTCCAACTGGAGCCGGCCGGTCCATCGGCCCGCATAGAGCAGGACCGGAGCGTCCGCCAGCGCCGACTCGGCGGCTGCTGGCCTTGCGGACGCGGCAAGCGGGGCGGCCGGGCCGCCGGATCGTGCGGACTGTTGGTTCAGCATGGCTGTCGACGGTGTCCTCGCCACCCGGGACTGCGAACCGGCAACGCCCGTCTCGGCGATGGCAGCGGCGCTGGCTGGCGACCCGTCCTGTCCGACGAGCCGGACCGGCCCTCGTCCGGGCACGCAGACGCGCAAGCCGCCATGACCATCCGGAATGCCCAGGACAACCGCCCGGCTTGCACGGGCCGACAAGAGCAACCGGCGGTTCCCTGCGGCTGGACAGTTTCGGCGGCTGGAATCCGAAGTCAAGGCCAATTCGCGGCTGGCGGCCTCTCCGCTCCCAAGACGAGCCGGTGGGCCGCGCGGGAGAAGCTCGCAGGTCGGGACCCCCGTGTTCGCGGAAGGGCAGGGAGGGCTTCCTGAACGCAGTCGAGAGAGAGGACCGCTGGCTGGCGGTCCCGACCTGCGGGCTGCCTTATCGCGCCCGGCTGTTTCGCGACGATGTCGCCCGCGACCTTATTTTGTTTCAGTTGTTTCGCGGCCGCGGGCCGGCTCGCCCGCCGGCAGCAGGACGGCGGCGCCCTCCAGGGCGCCGCGGCGCAGCCGCTCCAGCGCCTCGTTGGCGCGCGCGAGGGCGAAGGTCTCGACGCTGGTGCGCACCGGGACCTTGGGCGCCAGCGCGAGGAACGCTTCGGCGTCTGCCCGGGTCAGGTTGGCGACCGAGAGCAGCTTCCGTTCGCGCCACAGGATGTCGTAGGGAAAGTTCGGAATATCCGACATGTGGATGCCGGCGCAGACCACGGTTCCGCTGGGCCTGACCGCGCGCAGCGCGGCGGGCACGAGGCTGCCGACCGGGGCGTAGATGATCGCCGCGTCGAGCGGTTCCGGCGCCGCGGCATCCGATGGCCCGGCCCAGACCGCACCGCGTCGGCGCGCGAAGGCCGCCGCGGCCTCGTCGCCGGGGCGCACGAAGGCAAAGATCCGGCGCCCCTGGTGGCGGGCCACCTGGGCGACGATATGGGCGGCGGCACCGAAGCCGTAGGCCCAGGCTCTCGGCGTCGCTGGCGAAACGCAGGGAGCGGTAGCCGATCAGCCCGGCGCACAGCAGCGGCGCGACCACGGCGTCCGCCTCCGAGCCGGCGATCGGAAAGCAGTAGCGGGCGTCGGCGACGGCGAAGTCCGCGTAGCCGCCGTCCAACGTATAGCCCGTAAAGCGCGCTGCCTCGCAGAGATTCTCCTGGCCGGCCTCGCAATAGCGGCAGCGGCCGCAGGTCTAGCCGAGCCAGGGCATGCCGACGCGCTCTCCGGCCGCGAAGCCCTCGACGCCCGGACCGCAGGCGGCGACCCGGCCGACAATCTCGTGCCCCGGCGTGACCGGAAGCTTGGGCTCGGTCAGGTCGCCGTCGACCACGTGCAGATCGGTGCGGCAGACGCCGCAGGCGGAGACCTCGACCAGGATCTGGCCCGGGCCGGGTTCGGGAACGGGCAACTCGCGGTGCTGCAACGCCGTGCCGGCACGCTCCAGCACCATCGCCCTCATGGCCGATCGAACCTGTCCGGCCGTCGCGCCTTACGCCGCCCGGCCGGCGTCAGGAGGCCAGTTCGGCGGCCCGCTCGCCTGGATGCGCCAGTGCGCTCAGGGCCTCGACGTTGCCGGTCATGGCCAGCAGCCGCTCGCCGTCCTTGACCGTGATCAGCTGGTTGCGCCCTCCGGCGACCCCGTCCCGGCGCAGGCTGCTCAGCATGCGGCAAACATGGACGGCGCTGAGCCCCAGGGCATCGCCGATCTGCTCTTGCGTAAAGGGCAGCAGCAGGCGATCGCCGTCCTCGGGCAGGCGTCCGAACATGCGCAGGTGGATCTCGCAGATCAGGTAGGTGATGCGCTCGATCGCGGACATGCGCGAAATCGTGATGAGGAGGGTGCGCATCTGCGCCTGTTCGGCGACCAGATAGTCTATGATTCGCATCAGGAGGGCGGAATCCTGCTGCGCCTCGCGCAGGAAGCTGCGCCGGTCAATGGGGCAGAGGACGACCTCGGTCATGGCGGTGGCCGCATGGTCCATCTCGACCACCGGCCTGCTGCCGAAGCCGATCAGGTCGCCGGCGGTCGCGAACTTCACGTTCTGCCGGCGGCCATCCTGCAGCAGGACGTGGAGGCAGACCCAGCCCTTGGAGACCACGTAGAACTGGTCGCTGAACTCGCCCTGCTCGAAGATGCTGCGTCCGGCCGCGACCAGCTTCCGCCGGGTCGGGCCCAGCCGCAGGTTGTGGCGCACCGCCGGATTGTCCACCTCCCCGCTGATCGGGCAGCTATTGTCGCAATCGACGCACAGTGGCGCATGGCTCTGGATGAACGACAAGGGCGACATGCTGGCCTCTCTTTCCTGGTGTGTCGGGAGATCCTTGGCCCCCGCGGGTGCAAGACAGGTACTCCCGCAGTGCCGAAAAAAGGAGTTCCGCTGGCAAGGCTATGTTAAAATTAAAAATCGCCCGGCGATGGCTTGCAACGGAACGTAAGAAGGAGGGCGCCCTCCTCCTTTAGTTGAGAAAACGCAAGGGGTGGCGTTGATGTTCCTTTTGGATGAGACCGCCCTGCCTCCTGTGCATGAGGCGCGGGCACGGCCCGATCCCGATCGGCCGAGAGCATGGCCGCAGTGCTGATCGCCGACGAACAGGCGCTGTGTCGCGACGGTCTGCGCCTGCTGCTTCAAGACCTGCGCCCCGAAAGCCAGGTCCTGGAAGCCGACAGTTTGCCTGCGGCGCGGGAAATCGTCCGCGCGCAGCGGGATTTTGATCTGGTATTCCTGTCGGTTACGCTACCCGGCGGCGGTCCGTTCGGCGGACTGCGTGAGATGCTGAAGGAGTTGCCCGGCGCGCCGATCGTCCTTCTGACCTCGACCCACGACGACGGCTCGATCATCCAGGCACTCGATGCCGGGGCGCGGGGCTACCTCATTCGTTCGTCCAGTCGCGAGGTCGCGCGGCTGGCCATCTCGCTGGTTCTGGCCGGTGAGACCTATGTTCCTTCCGACGCGATCGACGGCATCCGGGTGCAGCACAACCTCGGCCACATGCTGGGCGCCGTTCCGCGGGGCCAGAATCCCATCCGGGATCTCAGCGGGCGCCAACTCGAGGTGCTTCAACTCATGCTCGACGGTCTGCCCAACAAGGTCATCGCCCGGCGGCTCGGCATCCGCGAGACCACGGTCAAGTCGCACGTCAAGTCGATCATCCAGAAGCTGGGCGTCCACAACCGCACGCAGGCGGTCCTGAACGCCCTGCGCTACGGCTGCCAGCCCGCCAAGCCGCTGGACAGCTAGCGGTGGCTTCCCTTTGGCGCGGTGCCTTCGCTTAACGGCGGTCCTCCGGCCTTGGCGGCAGCGTCGTAGAAGGGCTGCAGCCCCTCCGCCCACATTTTCGAGGTCATCTCCATCAAGCGGCGGGATTCCTTGCTGTATTCGCTCGCCATGGTGGTGAACCAGCCTTGCTGCAGCTCGACGACATCGGCCCAATTCCGGCAATTGGCCAGGGCCTGGCCGAACTCGGCGTCGTGGCGGACCCGTTTCCCGACAAACTCGGTTAGTTCGTCGCCCAATCTCGTCATCTGCTCGATGCCGCTGCGGCCGCAACGCTGCATTGCCTCGAGTGCGGCGCCATTGAGCGCGGTCAACTGGTCGAGGGCCTCGTTCGGGTCACTGCCGGACTGGCGCAGGGTCGACTGCTTGGCCATGGCGAAGTCTCCTTCGGTGTCGTCCTAAAGGGGTATGCGATACGAAGGGGTATGCGATACCTGCCGGCATCGCGCGGCTCACGCCTCAATTATTGCTCCTTGGTCACAATCTAGGCGCTTTGCGCCTGATGCGTCTTTGATGCGCATCAACCCGGTACCGAAGGCGGGCTCCGCGCGACCTTTCTGCCCCCCTTGATCCCGGCGCTCCGGGCGCGTAAGGCTAGACCAGCCGTTCGCGACGACGTCGTTGCCGAAAGGAGGTCGCGCCATGACCGGCACGCTGCCTGATCGCCTGGTTCTCGAGCCGCCCGAGGGCGCCGAGCATATCCTGCTTCACTCCTGCTGCGCCCCTTGCGCGGCGGACATCATGCTCGGCATGACCGAGGCCGGCATCGACTACACGATCCTGTTCTACAATCCCAACATTCATCCGCGCGACGAGTACGAGCTGCGCAAATCGGAGAACATGCGCTACGCCGACAAGCTCGGCGTGCCCTTCGTCGACCTGGACTACGACAAGGACAACTGGTTCGCCAGGGTCAAGGGCCTGGAGTGGGAGCCCGAGCGTGGCGCCCGCTGCACGGTGTGCTTCGACATGCGCTTTGAGCGCAGCGCCCTCTACGCGGTCGAGAACGGATTCCGGGTCTTTACCTCTTCGCTGGGTATTTCGCGCTGGAAGAACATGCAGCAGATCAATGACTCCGGCGAGCGCGCGGCGGCCAGGCACGAGAACCTGACCTATTGGACCTTCAACTGGCGCAAGGGCGGTGGCGCCGACCGCATGGTCGCGATCTCCAAGGACGAGAACTTCTATCAGCAGGAATATTGCGGCTGCGTCTACTCCCTGCGCGACACCAACAAGCACCGCATCGCGCAGGGCCGCCCGCCGGTCAAGCGCGGCGTCAAGCACTACAGCTGGGACCCGGGAGCCTGACGGCAGGGGCCTGATCTGGAGCGTTAGCCCGCTTCGGACCCGTTCAGGGCGCCGATCAGGTCGTCGGCCAGGCGGCTGCCCCGCAGGATGTGGCGGAACCATTCGTAGGGAATGTGCGGCGCCTCGCCGTCGACGTTGGGCGCGCCGCGGTCGCTGCGCACATCGTCGAAATTGACTGTGCGCGCCTCCAGGCTGAAGCGCGTGGCACCGGATTCGTTCGGGACGCTGGCGTGCAGATGCGCGGCGGAGAAGCACAGCATGTCGCCGGGCTCTGGCAGGACGCGCCACTCGCCGGCGCGGTCGAAATCCTCGCGTGCGGTCGGCAGGCGCGGGTAATCGCTCTCGGTGCGGCCGTTGAGGCGTGCCAGCCGGTCCTGCGACTTCAGTTCCTCGAGATCCCAGTCGGCCGAATCGTTGGCCACCGGCCGGTCCCAGAGCGCCGGATAGAGCGCCATGGTGCGCCCGTCGGTCAGGGGATAGAGCGGCGCCCACCAGTTGGTCTGGGCGGAGATGTTGGAGCCCCAGGTGTCGCGGTGCGCGGCCAGGGTGCGCACGCGGCGCGCGCCCTCCGGGCCGCCGTAGCCTTCCCCCGACGGCAGCACGCGCAGGTGCAGGCGGTCCCAGTAGCTGCGTTCCAGCTCGACCCCGAAACCGGCGAGCGCGGCGCGGAACAGCTCGGCGATTTCCGGGTCGCGGGCGAAATCGCGCTGCAGGCGGTCGATGCGGGCGATGAAGTCGGCCCGGTTCAGCCTGTGCTGTGCCGTCGGCGGTTCGTCGCTGCCGAGGGCGGCCTCGATGCGCCTGTGGCAGGCCTCGACCAGCCGCGCAAAATCCGGAAAGCCGCGGAACAGCAGAACCTGGCCGGCGTAGATGCTTGTGCAGCGCTCGGCCTCGGCCAGCGGCGCCTGCACCAGGCGCCAGCCGGCCGCCGGACCGTCAGAGGCTCTGTGCGTACGCGCGGTAGGACTGCTTGAGCTTGTCATCGGTCCCGAAGTAGGCGTGCTTCGACATGTCGGCCGAGTACTTGCTCGCCTCGGGGTGACGGCCGAGCGCCTCGGCCATGCTGCGGATGTGGTGCGGACCGGTGCCGCAGCAGCCCCCGATATAGCGAATGCCAATATCGTAGCAGTCCTTGGCGAAACTGCCCATCTCGTAGCGATTGCAGGTGAAAGGATCGAGTGCCTCCGGAAACGGCCGCCCGCTCGGCAGGCAGCCGCAGCCCGGGTCGGTCAGCGACTGGAAGGTCGGCTCGTGCTCGGTGGTGCGGTAGGGCACGGGCAGCGCGGCGACATGGCAGCGGACCGCCGCGCGGATCTCGCGCAGCGCGGGCAGCATGGTCGCCGGGCCGCGCGCGCAGTTCAGGCCGACCACGTCGGCGCCGGCGGCCTCCAGCCGCTTGCAGGCCTCGGCCGGCGTCTCGCCTTCGCGGGTCAGGCCGTTGCGGTGCAGGGCCAGCATGACGACCGCCGGCTTGCCGCTGCGCCGGATCGCCTCAAGGCCGAGAAGCGCCTCGCCGGTATAGGAGTAGGTTTCCGCGACGATGAAGTCGACTTCGGCCTCGACCGCCCACTGAACTTGTTCGGCGAACATCTCCTCGGTCGCCTTGATCGACTCCTTGTCGTCGGGCGAGAAGACGTTGGTGTTGCAGATGTCGCCCGCCAACATCAGGTCGTAATCCCGCGCGACCTCTTTTGCGATCTCCAGCGCTTGCCGGTTGAGCGGCTCGAGCAGGTCCTCCTTGCCGATGAGCCGCAGCTTTTCGCGGTGCCCGTAATAGGTGAAGGCCTCCATGACGTCCGAGCCGGCGCGCGCGAAATCGACGTGGAGCTGTCGCACCACCTCGGGATGCTCGAGCACGACCTCGGGCACGAAGGCGCCGGCCTGCAGATAGCCGCGCCGCTCAAGCTCGAAAAGATAACCCTCCGCGGCCAGGACGGCGTCCTGGTCCAGCCGTTCAAGCAGGTTTTTGCTCTGTCCCATGACATGCCTCCAAGTGTTGCCGCCGCGACGGCGGAACGCGCGGGTCGTGCCGCCGCTTTCGGTCGGCGGGCCCGGGCCGTGCGGCCCTATTCGGCGGCGATCTGTGCCACGCGATTCTGCAGGCAGTCCGCCACCATCCGTTGAAAGCGGTGCGTGGTCCGTTCCATGGTCGGCGAGAAGACCGAGCCGGCCATGGCGGGCGAGCGGCTGCCGCGGTGCAGCCGCTCCACGATTCCAATGTCCTCACCGTTGAT
Organism: uncultured Kiloniellaceae bacterium; assembly: GCA_964503295.1. GTDB lineage: Bacteria > Pseudomonadota > Alphaproteobacteria > Kiloniellales > Kiloniellaceae > CAZDBC01. Next base: position 11,583 of record CAZDBC010000030.1, read on the forward strand.
GATCTGGAGCAGGTCGATCCGCCGGTTGCGCGCCGGCGCCAACTCGGGGTTCATGGCCTCGTCGCCGACGAAGAAGAACTCGAAGCGCTCCAGCGTGCGGTCGGGCGCGACCGGCGTGATGATGAAGGCGTACATGTGGTCGGCGTGGATGCCGAGCAGGAGCGAGGGAAACAGGCAGAGGTACTCGCCCATGGTCTCGCGCTCCGCTGGCAGGTTCGGAAAGCGCGGCAAACCCTCCATGCCGGTCGGCCGGAAGGAGCGGCTGCCGACCCCGACGAAACGGTCGCTCTCGACCACGTCGAAGGAGTGCTGGATGCCCGAGAAGCTGTTCAGCTCGGGGTGGACCCAGGGCAGGTGATAGCGCTCGACGAAATTCTCGATCGCCAGCTTCCAGTTGGCGTTGAGCTCGAAGCGCAGGCCGCGGTCATGGCGCAGCAGATCGAAGTCGAACATGCTCCAGCGCTCGCGCAGCGGCGCGATGTCCTCGAGCAGCGGGCGCGCGTTGCGGTCGAGATTGACGAAGATCAGCGAGGCCCAGGTCTCGCAGCGGATCGGCAGCAGTCCATGAGCGGACCTGTCGAAACTCTCGTGCTCGTGAACGCCCGCGCCGCACAGGTGCGGCGTCTTGCGCAACTGGCCGTCGAGCCCGTAGGTCCAGGCGTGATAGGGGCAGACGATCGCGCCCTTGCCCGAACACTTCTGCTCGACCAGCGTGGCACCGCGGTGCCGACAGATGTTATGGAAGGCCCGGATCTCGCCGTCGCGCCCGCGCGCGATCAGGATCGGAATGCCTGCGAGCTCGACCGGGAAGAGGTCGCCCGGCTCGGCGACGTCGGCGGTGACGCCGACGCAGACCCACTGGCGCCCGAAGATCAAGTCGCGCTCGTGGTCAAAGAAGCGGGGGTCGCTGTAGGCGCGTCCGGGCAGGCCGACGGCCTGCTCGACCGGACGGTTGAGGCGCTCGATCTCGTCGAAGGACAGCGGCGAATCGGCCATGGCAATGCTTTTCCTTTAGCCCGCGACCGTCATCTAAAGCCCTGCGTCCGAGCGCCATTTCGCTGGCGGCGACATTCTTTGTTCCGAAAAAGGCGGGTGCAAAAGTCGTGGCGAGTCAGGCATTTGCTCTCCTCGCCCGGCAGGCGGGCGGCCCGGTTCGCACCGGCCAGAGCCGCATGCCCGGGTCAGGCCCGGGCCGGCGCGAAACGGTCGATCAGGGTCCGCATCCCGCGGTGCGGGAAGGAAAAAATATTTAAATGCCGAAACTTATAGGATTCGGGGTGTCTTGCTCCTTGCCGCGGGCGGGCCGGATTTTGCCTTTTGAGGTATCTTGAGTTAGTATGAACCGACCCTGCGGGGATCGAGCGAGCCGGCATCCAATCGGCTCGCGGCTTCGTACAGATCGGTGCGGCCGAACACGGATGGCCGTCTCCGGGGCGAGCGGCTTAAAGACCGCCGACGGTGCCACTGCGCCGATCATTGCCCGCTATCCGCAGCACGAATGCAACGGAACCAGGAAAGGAGTTCGCCATCTTTGCCGACGTCATTCCGCTACGACGCCCGGCCAGACCGCGCCGGAACATCCAGCAGGTCATGGCCGACGCCTATCGCTTTCTGGATCGCAACGCCGACTATCGTCTGGGCGCGGTAGGACGCGACCCGGGGCTGCTGTCGGTCGGTTTCGAGAACACGCAGTCCGGCGACGACAGCTTCACGCTATTCGTGCGCGAGAACGGCGTCGCGCACGCCACCGGACCGAACGCGGATTTCCTGGCGGCCAGCAAGACGCCGCGCCACCTGCTTGCGCGTCTGGAGCAACGCATTCGCGCGCAAGGTGGCGTCAGCCGCCGGCCTTCAGCCGGTTTCATCGGCGAGCGCGGCAAGTTCTGTTAGCGCCGTTCGCGGCGCGCGCCGCTTTTGAGAAAGAAAAAGGGCGGCAGGCTCCGGCTGCCGCCCTTTGTCGTTTTTTGCGGTCCTGCCGCGGCGATCAGAATGCCGAATCGCGACCCTGCGCCTTGGCGATCTCGCGGGCGTTGGGATTGACCGACGGCCGGAACGGCATGTCGACCACCTCCGCATCGACCGGCTCGCCGGCCGCGGTCTGGTACTGCTCGGGCAGCCAGACCTTGAGCCGGGTGCCCATCGTGCTGAGCTTCAGCGGCACATAGCCCATGGCGATGTTGGTGCCCAGTTCGGGCGAGTACCACGGCGAGGTGACGTAGCCGATCGGCTCCCCGCCGTCCTCGTCGGAGATCAGCCAGAAGTCGGGCGCATAATCCTCGATCGGCTTGCCGCCCAGCTTCATGCCGACCAGCGTGTTCTTGTACGGCGGATTGCCGGCCTCGATCTGCGCGCGCACCTCTTCCAGGCGCTGCTTGCCGATGTAGTCGGCGGTCTTCAGTCGCGGCACCTGGTAGGCGAGGTTGCACTGGAAGGGCAGGGTCTCGGGGTCCATGTCCTGGCCGAACGAGAGGATGCCCGCGGCGATGCGCCGGTGGTGCGCCGGCGCGATCACCATCAGGTTGTGCTTCTCGCCGGCCTCGAGCACTGCGTTCCACATGTCCTCGGCATAGAGCGAGGCGTCGCGCAGGTAGATCTCGTAGCCCTTCTCGCCGGAGAAGCCGCTCTGCGAAATCACCACATCGCGGCCGCCGACTTGCGCTTCCATCAGGCCGTAGGACGGCACCTCACGAATCGCCGGGCCGACCAGATCGATCATCAGGGCCTCGGACTTCGGTCCCTGAATCTGCACCGGGCAGACGTCGATCTCGTTGATTTCGACGTCGAACTTCTTGCCGACATTCACGCCCTGAAGCCAGAACATCAGGTCCGAATCGGAAATGCTGAACCAGAATTCGTCGTGCGCCAGGCGCAGCAGGACGGGATCGTTCAGGATGCCGCCCTTCTCGTTGCACAGGATCACGTACTTGCCGTTCATCGGCTTGATGCGGGTGGCGTCGCGCGTGATCACGTAGTTGACGAAGGC
>CAZDBC010000031.1:0-14563 GCA_964503295.1 uncultured Kiloniellaceae bacterium
CCTTGCGGGCGGTTGGCGGGCTGGCCGGGAGGGCCATCCCTTGAATCGGTCCATGGTCCCCCTTCTTTCTGATCTGCGACCATGCCGGGAACGCCGTTCCCGCCAGCTTGAACCGGCTCGGGCTGCCGGAGGGCGAGCTCGGCCGGCATATCGGGATCGACATCGGCGCGCTCGGCGTGGCCAAGGGACTGGCGCAACGGCTCTCCGCGCCGCTCGTCTACCAGCGCTATTCGCGCCTGGTGATCGACTGCAACCGCCGGCCCGAGGCCAGCGCCTCCATGGCCGAAGTGGCCGACGGCACCGAGGTGCCGGCCAACCGCGGTCTCGACGCGGCGGCACGCCGCGCCCGTGTCGAGGCCATTCTCAGGCCATATCACGACCGCGTCGCCGAACGCCTCGACGCGCGCGCGGCGGCGGGCCTTCCAACCCTCCTGATCTCGGTGCACAGCTTCACGCCGGCGCTGCGCGTCCGCCCCGAGCCCCGGCCCTGGAACCTTGGCCTGTGCTGGGGGCGCGACCGCCGCTTGACGGGTCGCGTCCTGCACGAACTCTTGCGCGAGAACGCGCTCGAGATCGGCGAGAACGAGCCCTACACCGTGGACATGGAGAACGACTATTCCATCCCGGTGCACGGCGAGGCGCGCGGGCTGCCCTACATAGAGCTGGAGATCCGGCAGGATCAGATCACGAGCGCAACCGAGCAGGACGCCTGGGCGGCGCGCCTTGCCGGGGTGCTGCAGCGCGCGGCCGAGGATTTCGTGCCGTCGGCGACGAGGTGACGCGATGGCGAGGCCGGAACTCCCCGACCGTGAGGCGCCGCTCGATCCCGCGGCCACTGCGCTTCTTTTGATCGACGTCCAGAAGGGCATCTTTCACCCCGACGCCGAGGCAGGCCGCCCCCATTTCTATCGGACGGCCCGGGACACCGCAGTCCCGAACATGGCGCGGCTGCTTGCCGCGGCGCGCGCGGCAGGCGCCGAAGTGATCTACACCGTTATTCAGAGCCTCACCCAGGACGGCCGCGACCGCAGCCTCGACTACAAGCAGACCAGCTTTCACTTCCCGCCGGGGAGCGGGGAAGCCGAAGTCTGCGACGAGGTGGCCCCGGCTCCCGACGAGATCATTCTGCCCAAGACCTCGTCCAGCCTCTTTAACTCGACGATCTTCGAATACCTGCTGCGCAACATCGGCCTCGACACCGTGGTGGTGACGGGATTCCTGACCGATCAGTGCATCGATCACACGATCCGAGACGGCGCCGACCGCGGCTTTCGCATGGTCTGCCCGCGCGATGCCTGCACCACCGACAGCCGGGAGCGCCACGAGACCGCCTTGGCTGCCTTCAAGGGCTACTGCCGGATGACGGACACTGCGCAGCTGTTGCGCGAGCTGGACGCGGGGGCGGAGAGCTGAGCCCGCTTCGGGACCACGTCGCGGCCAGGAATAATACGACGGACCTGGGGCCGGCCGACCATGCCGGCGTGATCTCTCTTCCGGGAACTCGGCGCTTTGGGAACTGACCGCCCGACTCATCGTTGGGCGGGATAGACCGTGATCGCCGAAAGTGAGAGGAGATCATCATGCAGGTTACTGAAATCATGTCCAAATCGGTCGAGTTGATCGACCCCAATACGACCATCCGCGAAGCTGCCGCGCGAATGCGCGACGAGGATGTCGGCGCTCTTCCTGTCGGCGAGAACGATCGGCTGGTGGGCATGGTGACCGACCGCGACATTACGGTGCGGGCCGTCGCCGCCGACCGCACTGCCGGCACCACGGCGGTTCGCGACACCATGTCGGAGAAGGTCTATTACTGCTTCGAGGATGATCCGCTGGAGCGCGCCGGCCAGATCATGTCCGAGCACAAGGTGCGCCGCCTGCTGGTTCTCAACCGCGATAAGCGCCTTGTCGGGATGGTCTCGCTGGCGGATCTCAGCCACGGCGGCGAGGAGGGCGCCGAAGCGGTTAAGGGCGCCTTGGCCGAGATCACTGAGCCTACGCCCCACCGTCCGAGGGAGTGATCGGGCTCGCCGCGGTTCGCCCGCCGGATCAGGCCGATCGGTCCTGCCTGAGCCTGTCAGGTGCGCCCCGCTCAGGTGGGCACGGCAGGGCCGGGGGAGCCGTTCGATACTGGTGGACGCCCCGGGAAGGGAAGGGCCGGAAGGCGCCTGATCCGCGCTGTCCCTCAATTCAAGGCTCGACCTGTCGGCTGCGACGCCACCCGGCCGCATTGCAACGACAGATCCCAGGCGGCGAGCGGCAGGGGAGCCGCTCCGGCCTGTGCGTCCCTTAGCTCTCACAAGCATGTTGCATGGAGAGCGTGTATAACCGACGCTGTTCCGGCCAGAGAGGAAACCATCCAATGTCGAGGCTGCGCTTACCTGTCACGTTTTTCCTGGTCATCATTGTGGCCATTGCCGCGCAGGGCCTCGCGCCTGTAAAGGCAGGCTGGGATCCGACCCTGGAGCAGAAGGCGCGCGAAGCGATCGCCGAGTTCAAGGCCGCCGATCCGAGCATGGAGGTCTTCTTCGAGCAGGCCTACGGCTACGTCGTCTTTCCCCATGTCGGAAAGGGCGCGATCGGGATCGGCGGAGCGCACGGCGACGGTGTCGTGTTCGAGCAGGGCAAGGCCGTCGGCCTCAGCACCCTCACCAAAATCTCCATCGGCCTGCAGCTCGGCGGACAGGCCTACCGGGAAGTCATCTTCTTCAAGGACAAGGCGGCTCTCGAGCGATTCAAGGCCGGCAGCTACGTGCTCGATGCCGAGGCTTCGGCGGTCGCCGTCGAAAAGGGCGCCTCGGCGGCGACCGACTACGCCGAGGGTGTCGCCGTCTTCACGATGGCCAAGGGCGGCCTGATGTTCGAGGCCAGCGTGGGCGGTCAGGAATTCACCTACGAGCCCAAGTAGATGTGGACGCAGGCAGAAGATGTTTGAGAAGCAGAACGCGGCGGACGCGACCACTTGCATCGAACCTGCGGTCTCGGGGTAGTCTGCCTCTCGTGACCCGTCTCTATGACTGCAACCGCTGTCCAGCCTACTGCTGTTCCTATACGCGGATCCGCGTGACCCGGCGCGACATCCGCCGGCTTGCGCGGCACTTCGGGCTGACGGAGGAGCAGGCACAACGCCGGTTCACGCGCAAGGGGCACGAGCCGAACGAGCGCATTCTGCGCCACCGCGCGGACGAGTTCTTCGACAGCGTCTGCCGCTTTCTCGACCGCGAGACGCGCAACTGCACGATCTACGAGTCCCGGCCCGCGATCTGCCGCGCCTTTCCCGGCGGGGCGCGCTGTGGCTATTACGACTTCCTTTCGTTCGAGCGTCGCGCGCAGGAAGATCCGGACTGGGTCGCGGTGACGGACAAGCGTTAGACGTGGCCGCAGTCGTTGCCGGCACCGCTCCGCCGCCTCCAGCGGTCGTTGACGCCTCCTTAACCATCCGGCGCCTAGCATCTCCGAGAAGGGCGAAGGGACCCGGAGGAAACGGCCATGACCAAACTGCTGGTGTCCGACAGCAATCCGCAGGGCTTCAAGACCGAGGAGGCCTGCCGCGCCCTGATCTCCGACATCCTGCAGCGGATCGTGCCGCTGCCCGGCGATCCCAGCGCTCAGGCGCAAAAGGTGTTGCGCAACAACATTACCATTCTCGGGCTGCTGGCCCAGGCCGCCGAACTGGCCGAGACGAACACGAACACCCTGGCCGAGGGCAAGCTGTAGCTGCCGTCCCGGTGGGCGTCCGCGGCAAGGATTGCGCGCCCGGTCGCTTATCGACGACGTGGGCTTGGCACAGGCGAGTGGATGGCAGGGACGTTGGTGTCGCTCTGGCGGCGCGCGACTTCGTCAGCTATGACGCCGGCACCGCTCAGCTCACTTCGCAACCTCGCCTGACGGCTGCCTGATCCTCGCGGTATTGCGCCGAGCGGACAGACTGCTCTTGGAGCGCCAAGCGCGCCGTTGCGTCGGGGTCCGGGCCGCCGCCGCCAAAAGCGACCGCAGGCGACGAGGGTCAGATTCTTGTCGCGTCGCGGCAAATTTTGCTGCTAGCCTCATAACAATGGAGGACAGGTCCAACGCGACCTGCCGGGGATAAAACGATAATTCGATGTTGTACGTACGACCGTCGCCGGGCGGGCGTCCAGCTGGCTCACGGGTCATTGGACCTTTCGCCGATAGCTGGAGAGATAGCCGGAGAAACGGGTCCACGACCCGACGGTCGAGACAAACGAACGGGGAGAGCAAGAACATGAAGAAGCTTCTCAGAAACACAGCCGGCATCTGCGCCGCAGCCGGCCTATTGGTCGCCGGTCTCGCCTTGGCGGTGCCCGGCCCGGCACAGGCCCAGAAGTCGGGCGGTACGCTGGTCTATCTGGTCCAGCCGGAGCCTCCGACCCTGGCCTCCTATCTCTCGACCTCCGGCCCGATCGGCCAGGTCGCTGCCAAGATCTACGACGGGCTGCTGGAGTATGATTTCGACCTGCAGCCGCAACCAAGCCTCGCGACCTCCTGGGAGATCAGCGAGGACGGCAAGACCATCACCTTCAAGCTGCGCGAGGGCGTCACCTTTCACGACGGCGAGCCCTTCACCAGCGAGGACGTACAGTTCTCGGTCATGGAAGTGCTGAGCAAGATCCATCCGCGCGGCCCGAACTCCTTCAAGGAGGTCACGGCCGTCGAGACGCCGGACGACTACACCGCCATCTTCCGGCTCGAAAACGCGGCGCCCTATCTGATCCGCGCGCTTTCCGGCTACGAATCGCCGATGCTGCCCAAGCACCTCTTCGAGGGCACGGACCTGCGCAACAATCCCTATGCCAACAAGCCGGTCGGCACCGGCCCGTTCAAGTTCGTCGAATGGCAGAAGGGCCAGTATATCCGGATGGACAAGAACGAGGACTACTGGCGCGAAGGGCAGCCCTACCTCGATCGCCTCGTCGCCCGCTTCATCCCGGATGCGTCGACCCGCACCGCCGCGATGGAGACCGGCGAGGTTCACTTTGCCGCCTATGGTGCGATTCCCAACGTGGACGTGCTGCGCATCGACGAGCAGCCCGACATCGAGTTCACCACCGAGGGCTACTCGATGATCAATCCGATGGCCCTGATCGAACTCGACACGACCCAGCCGCCGTTCGACAAGAAGGAAGCGCGCCAGGCGGTTTCCTATGCCCTCGATCGGGATTTCATGATCGAGAACATCTGGTTCGGCTTCGGCGAGCCGGCCACCGGCGCGATCAGCTCCAACTTCGCCCCGACCGGGTTCTACAGCGACGACGTCAAGCGCTACAACGTGCCCGGAAAGATCGAGATGGCCAACAAGCTGCTCGACGAGGCGGGTTACCCGCGCAAGGACGACGGTACGCGCTTCAAGATCGTGCACGACATCATTCCCTACGGCGAGGAATGGCGCCGGCTCGGCGAGTACATCAAGCAGGCCCTGGGCGAGGTCGGAATCGAGGTCGAACTGCGCTACGAGGACGTGCCCACTTGGCTCAAGCGGATCTACACCGACTACGACTTCACGCTGAACACCAATTTCTTCTATCAGTTGCCCGACCCCGTGCTCGGCGTACACCGGCAGTACCACAGCAACCAGATTCGCCAGGGCACGGTGTTCGTGAACTCGTCGCGCTACAGCAACCCGCGCGCCGACGAGATCATGGATCAGGCAGCCGTCGAACCCGACCCCGACAAGCGCGCGGCGCTCTATGAGGAGCTTCAGCAAATCCTCGCCGAGGACGTCCCCGTCATCCCGCTGTTCGAGTTGCAGTTCGTGGTGGTCCACAACACGAAGTTGCGCAATGCGGTGTCCAGCCCGCTGGGGGCCTACGCGTCGTTCCGTGACGCCTATTTCGAATAAATCGGGCGCTTGGCCCGGCCCGGTGCGGGACCCTGGCCCACGCCGGGCCGTGGCCGTCCGATGGGCGCGCGCCCCGGTGACGCCTAAGGTTTAAAGAGCGGGGATCGAGCGCTATGAGCTTGGCACGGCAACGCCTGCGCTATGTGGGACGCCGTTTCCTGCAGGCGATACCGATCGTCCTTGCCATCGTCGTCATCAACTTTCTTCTGCTCCAGCTTGCCGAGGGCGACGCGGCCGACGTGCTGGCCGGCGAGGCGGGGTCGGCGACGCCGGAGTACCTTGCCCAATTGCGTCAGAAGTTCGGTCTGGATCAGCCGGTTCACATCCAGCTGCTGGCTTATGTCCAGAACATCCTGACGCTCGATCTTGGCTATTCCTTCCGCCACGACATGCCGGTCTTCGACCTGATCATGGACCGGCTGGGGCCGACCATGATCCTCATGATCACCACGATCCTGATCGCGGTCGGCGTGGGCGCCCTGCTGGGGCTGCTCGCCGCGATCGGTCTCAACACCTGGCGGGACAACCTCATCTCGATCTTTGCCCTGGTCTCCTACGCGACCCCGCTGTTCTGGGTCGGTCTGATGATGATCGTCGTCTTTTCGATCCGCCTGCAGTGGTTCCCGACCAGTGGCATGGAGAACATCGCCGCGTTCCACGAGGGCTGGGACCGGGTGGTCGACATCGCGCACCATCTTGTCCTTCCGGCGCTTACCCTTTCGCTGTTCTACCTGGCGCTCTATACGCGCCTGATGCGTGCCTCGATGCTCGAGCAGGCGGGCATGGATTATGTCGTCACGGGCCGGGCCAAGGGCCTGACGGAACGGCGCATAACCTTTAAGCATATCCTGCGCAACGCGCTGCTGCCGGTGGTAACCATGGCGGGGGTGCAGGTCGCCAGCCTGATCGGAGGATCGGTCATCGTCGAGTCGGTATTCGGTTGGCCCGGTCTCGGATTCCTCGCTTTCGAAGCGCTTTTTGCCCGCGACCTCAATCTTCTGCTGGGCATCTTCTTTCTTTCCGCGTGCCTGGTGGTGGCCGTCAACCTCGTGGTCGACGTTCTCTATTCCTTCCTCGATCCGCGCATCGAGGTGCGCTGATGGTCGCGCTCGATCACGGCGAGACGGCTCGCCCGGGGCGCCTGCGGGAGTTCTGGCGGCTGTTTCGCCGCAACCGTTCGGCGGTGTTCGGCCTCGTGATCCTGACCCTCGTGGTGGCCATGGCGCTGTTCGCGTCGGTGATCTTTCCGGCCGATCCCTTCAATCTTGCCGGCCGGCCGATGCAGCCGCCCTCGCTCGAGTTTCCGCTCGGAACGGACATTTTGGGCCGGGACGTGGCCGCCGGCATCGCCCACGGCGCCAAGACCTCGCTGCTGATCGGGCTGGTCGCCACGGCGGTCGCCGTGCTGTTCGGCACGGTCATGGGCGCCCTTGCCGGCTATCACGGCGGCTGGATCGACGACGCCCTCATGCGCGTCACCGAGCTTTTTCAGACCATCCCCTCGTTCATTTTCGCGATCCTCCTCGTCGCCATCATGACGCCTTCGATCGAATCGATCGTGATCGCGATTGCGGTCGTCTCCTGGCCCGCGGTGGCCCGCCTTGTGCGCGGCGAGTTCCTGTCGCTGCGCGGGCGCGAGTTCGTGCAGGCCTGCCAGACGATCGGTATGGCCAACTGGCGTATCATCTTTCTGCAAATCCTGCCCAACTGCGTGTCGCCGATCATCGTGACCGGTTCCCTCATGGTCGCCACGGCGATCCTGATCGAGTCCGGGCTGTCGTTTCTCGGGCTCGGCGACCCGAACGTCATGAGCTGGGGCTTTCTGGTCGGCGCCGGTCGCACGGTGCTGCGCAGCGCCTGGTGGATCTGCACCTTTCCGGGTTTTGCCATTCTGCTCACCGTGCTCGCCATCAATCTGGTGGGCGAGGGGCTGAACGACGCTCTCAATCCACGGCTGCGCGACCGATGAGCGCGATGGACCAAGGCGCGCGGGACGTTGCGCCGCAAGCGGCCGCTGCCACCAGGGCCGCGCAGGACCTGCTCGATATTCAAGAGCTGCAGGTGGCCCTGCCGCGCGGCGCCGACCGCGCACTCGCGGTCGACGGCGTCAGCATACAGGTCGCGCGTGACGAGATCCTCTGTCTGGTCGGCGAGTCCGGCTCCGGCAAATCCCTGACCGCGCGCGCGATCATGGGACTTCTGCCGCAGCCGCATGTGCGCGCGACCGGCGGCCGCATCCTGTTCGAAGGCGACGATCTCCTTCAGGCACCGCCGGGGCGCATGCGCGACCTGCGCGGCAAGGACATCGCCATGATCTTTCAGGAGCCGATGACGGCACTCAATCCGCTGCTGACCATCGGCGACCAGATCGACGAAGTGGTCGAGGTGCACACCGACCTGTCGCGCTCGGCGCGGCGAAAGCGCGTGGTCGAGATGCTGGCCGACGTCCACCTCCCGGATCCGGATTCGATCTACGACGCCTATCCCCACCAGCTTTCCGGCGGCCAGCGGCAACGGGCGATGATTGCCATGGCGTTGATTCTTGAACCCAAGATTCTCATCGCCGACGAGCCCACGACCGCCCTGGACGTGACGACGCAGGCGCAGATACTGCGCCTCATCAAGGAACTGCAGGCCGACCATCACACCGGGGTTCTGTTCATCACGCACGACTTCGGCGTCGTCGCCGAGATCGCCGACCGGGTGGCGGTGATGCAGTACGGCAAGCTGGTCGAGAGCGGCACGGCCGACCAGGTCCTGAACAGTCCGCGCGCCGATTACACCAAGGCGCTGGTCGCCGCGGTCCCGACGCTGGTGCCGCAGGCCACCGCCGACCGGAGCGGCGCGCCCAAGGTGCTGGAGACCGTGGAACTCTCCAAGACCTTCTCGACGGGTGGTGGCCTGTTCGGCGGGGGCGGACGGGAAGTGCGGGCGGTCCAGAAGGTCAGTCTCACCCTCCGGCGCAACGAGACCCTTGGGGTGGTTGGCGAGTCCGGCTCGGGCAAGTCCACGGTCGCCCGCCTCATCATACGCCTGATCGAGGCCGATGCCGGCCAGGTGCTGCTCGACGGCCGCGATCTGCTCGAGGTCCCGAAGCGGGAACTGCGGCCCTACCGCAAGCGCATCCAGATGGTCTTTCAGGATCCCTATGCGTCACTCAACCCACGCTACAAGGTCGGGCGGCTGATTGCGGAAGGTCCAATCACCCACGGCGTTCCGGCCGACCAGGCGCGGGCGCGGGCCCGCGAACTGCTGGACCTGGTCGGGCTCGACCCGAAGGTCGCTGACCGCTTCCCACACGAGTTCTCCGGCGGTCAGCGCCAGCGCATCGGAATCGCCCGGGCGCTCGCCCTTGACCCCGAGATCCTCATCGCCGACGAGCCCGTCTCGGCGCTAGACGTCTCCGTACAGGCACAGGTGCTGCGACTGCTCGCCGACATTCGCGAACGGCTCAATCTGTCGATGCTGTTCATCACCCATGACCTCTGCGTCGCCGCCCAGATCTGCGACAGCATCGCGGTCATGCATCGCGGCGAGGTGGTCGAGTACGGCGCCACCCGCGAAATCTTCGCGGCGCCGCGGCACCCCTATACGCGCGAGCTGTTCAATTCGGTTCCCGGCCGGGCATGGATGGCGCGGCGCTGACTATCCCGGGCACCGCCGAGAAGCCTTGGGTCGACCGGCGACTGACGGCCGGATGGCGCCCGATCTCGCGGATCAGCTTGCGCGTCATGGCCTCGGCAAAGTCATAGTAGGTCTCGACTGCCATCACGAAGGCGCCGGGGCCGCCGATCAGGTGGCGATCGTAGTAGCCCCTCAGGTCGGGCTCGTCGTTTAGAATGGCGAGCCCGTTGACGGTTATGCCTCGCGCCATGGCGTAGCTGCGGCCCTGGCGGGTGGGAATGCCCCAGTCGCGAAAAGCAGATTCAGCGCCGTCGCCGGACAGGTCGATGACCTTGCGCAGGCTGTCGAGACCGCTCGCCTCGATATAGTCGGCGGCATCTATGACCGCCTTTCCGATCCCCGTGCCGCCGGGGCGCACGCGGCGGGGCCGGTGCTCGACCAGTTCAGCGTAGTCTTCGGCGCTTTGCCGGTCCTCGATAGCGTGCCAGGGCAGCCTGTCCTTGGGACCGTCGGGCTCGGACCAGACAGTCACCGCCACTGCGATCCGGCCGTGCGGCCCGCGCGCGATCGCCTCGAGCACCTCCGGGTCGCGCAGGGCGGCCGCAATGCCGCCCATCTGCAGCGCGAACTCCTCCCTGTCCACGCTGGCCGAACCGTCGACCGCGAGCACCAACTGGAGGTCGACGGAGGGCTGCTCCGCCCGGAGATCCCAAACGGGCAGGAGACAGCACAAACCGGCCAGGACAGCGCGTGCTGCGCCGCGAGACATCAAGGCAGGTCTTCTCGCGTCCTCGCCACGGCCTTGCGCCAGCCGGCAAGAAAGCGCGCTCTCTCGTCGGCCGAAATGCGGGGCGAAAAGGCAACCTCGCGCTTCCAGATCGCGGCGATCTCCTCGAGCGAACCATAAAGGCCGATCTGCAGACCGGCCAGGAAGGCCGCGCCGAGCGCCGTGGTCTCGCTGACCACCGGGCGCTCGACCGGGACATCCAGAATGTCGGCCAGGAACTGCATGGTCCAGTCGTTCTGCACCATGCCACCATCAACGCGCAGCGTCGTTGGTGCGATCCCGTCCTTGGCCATGGCTTCGAACAGGTCACTGGTCTGATAGCAGACCGATTCGAGGGCGGCCCGGGCGAACTCGGCCGGCCCGCTGTCGCGCGTCAGGCCGAACATCGCACCGCGCGCGTCGGGGTCCCAATAAGGGGCGCCCAGCCCGGTGAAGGCCGGTACGAGGTACACGCCCTTGTTGTCGGGCAGCCCGGCGGCGAGCGCCTCGGTCTCGGCTGCAGTCTTGATCACACCGAGGCTGTCGCGCAACCACTGGACGGCGGCCCCGGCAACGAAGATCGAGCCTTCGAGCGCGTAGGTTCGGCGGCCCTTCAGCTGGTACGACAGGGTGCTGAGCAGACGATGGCCGGAGCGGACCGGCTGTTCGCCCGTATTGAGAATCAGGAAGCAGCCTGTGCCGTAGGTATTCTTGACCATGCCGGGCTCGAAGCAGGCCTGGCCGACGACGGCCGCCTGTTGGTCGCCCGCCACGCCGGCAATCGGGATGGTGCGGCCCAGGAGATCGCCACTGGTCTGACCGAAGTCGTCGGCGCAATCCCGGATTTCCGGCAAAAGGGCGCGGGGGACGCGAAACAGCTCAAGCAGCTCGTCGTCCCAGTCGCCCTGGTGCAGGTTGTAGAGGTTGGTGCGCGCCGCATTGGTCGCGTCGGTCGCGTGAATTCGGCCGCCGGTCAACTGCCAGAGCAGGTAGCTGTCGACCGTTCCGAACGCCAGCTCGCCGCGCTCGGCCCGATCACGCGCGCCCTCGATATGGTCGAGCAGCCAGGCCACCTTGGTCGCCGAGAAGTAGGGGTCGACGATCAGGCCGGACCGTGCGGCCACGAAGTCCTCCATCCCCTGTTCGTTGAGCGTGCGGCAGACGTCCGCGGTGCGACGGTCCTGCCAGACGATCGCGTTGTGGATCGGCCGCCCGGTCGCGCGCTCCCAGATCAGGGTCGTTTCGCGCTGATTGGTGATGCCGATCGCGGCAGGCGACAGGTCACGGTCCTGGGCTTCGGTCAGGACGGCCCGACAGACCGCCAGCGTGCTGCGCAGAATGTCGTCCGGGTCGTGCTCGACCCAGGCGGCGCGGGGGTAGATCTGACGGAACTCCTCTTGCGCGACATGAAGCGGACGGCCCTGTTGATCGAACAGAATCGCCCGGCTGCTCGTCGTGCCCTGATCGATGGCCAGGATTGTCGTCGTTTCCTGCATGGATGTTCGCTTCCCCCCTTTTGCTTTGCTGATGCCGTCGCGCTCGAGCCTTGCTGCGGCCGCGGCGCGGCGCCGGCGCTCTTCTGCGGGCACCGCGCCGCGGACGCGACCATGGTTCTCGATTGGGGCCACTTTGCCAACCGTCCCTGTCGCTCATCGATGGAGAGAAGGGCCCAAATCGCCGCTTCGTCCCGCGGCACTTGTTCGGGACCGCGCGACCTCCGCCTCGGGCCTTTGCTGGCCCGTCGCGCCCGCATATGATGCCGCCGCTGGGCGCCCGCCGGACGGGTGTCCGCTGACAACGGCGGGAGGCTAAACCACCATGCTGTCGAACTGGAGCGTCCGGCGGTCGCTCGTTGCCGCGATAATTGTCCTGGCCGGAGTCATCGGCACAGCGGCCGATCTTGCCGCTCAATCCCGGGTCGCCGACATGCCGCCGGCCATGGCCAAGGCCTATGCTATGGGCATTCAGGAAAAGCTCGCGCAGAAGGGCTACGAACCGGGTCTTATCGACGGGGTCATAGGTCCGGAGACGCGAGCGGCGATCCGCGCCTATCAGCGCGATGCCGGCCTGCCGGTCGACGGCGTGGCCACCGATTCCCTTCTCGACCACTTGACCTTCGTCGCCCCCCGTAACGCCGCCTCGGCGGCGGTCAAGCGGCAAACCGGGCAGCCTTCGTCCTTCATCCGCCAGGTTCAGACGCGGCTCAAGGCGCGCGGCTACGATCCCGGCCCCGTCGACGGCGTGCTCGGCTACCGCACGCGCAACGCGATCCGCCGGTTCCAGAACGACCACAACCTCTCGCCGACCGGCGAGGTCGACGAGCGGGTTCTCCGCCTTCTGCAGCAAGACGGATGACGCAGGCGGCGCACCTCGGGGCCGGGACGACGCCTGTCCGGCATCGCGCGGGCTGACGAAATGGCCGATCAGCCGAAAATCAGGGTCTCGCAGCTCCGCAAGGCGTTCGGCGACCATGTGGCGCTGGACGGCATCGACCTGGAACTGGAAGCGGGCCAGTCGATGGTGCTGTTCGGCGCGTCGGCGACTGGCAAGTCCCTGCTTCTGAAATGCATTCTGGGCCTGGTCACGCCCGATTCCGGCAACATCGAGGTCGACGGGGTGGACACCGCGGCCATCGGCGGCCGGGATCGGGCCGCTTTCATGGACCGCTTCAGCATGCTGTTCCAGCGCTCGGGCCTGTTCGACAGCCTGCCGATCTGGGAGAACGTGGCCTTCAAGCTGATCAACCATCGCCGGCTCGACCGGCGCGAGGCCCGCGAAATCGCGAACGAGAAGCTGCATTCGGTGGGCCTGTCGGCAGGGACGGGCGATCTCTATCCGGCCGAGCTGTCCGGGGGGATGCAGAAGCGGGTCGGGATCGCGCGAGCCATCGCCACGGACCCGGAAATCGTCTTCTTCGACGAGCCGACCGCCGGCCTCGATCCGATCATGAGCAACCGCATCAACGATCTGATCGTCGACTGCCTCGAGCGCACCGGCGCCTCGGCGGTCTCCATCACCAGCGACATGGTCAGTGCCCGGCGCATCTCCGAGCGCATGGCCATGATCCACGACGGCCGGGTGGTCTGGTCCGGCGCGACCGAGGAGCTCGATCGAACCGAAAACCCCTACGTCGTCCAGTTCGTCAACAAGCGCGCCGAAGGTCCGATCCGCATGCGCCTGCGCGAGGAATGACGAAGCAGCGGTTCAGTAGCGGAAGACCCGGCGGCCGCCCTTGCAGAACGCGCCTTTGACCTCCACCTCGCTCCAGTTGCGATTGTGGGAAACGACCTCGATCGAGGTGCATCCGTATTCGCGGATCACCGCCGCCCGGATGTCGCTGGGGTTGCCCGCGCGGCGGTCCACCGTGCGCACCTGGAACAGGCCGGGCGCGCCGGCTTTTTCGTTCACGGCATAGCGGACGCCGCCGCGCTCCGCGCGGTCGACCAGCACGATCGAATCGCGCAGCGCCTTCTGCTCTTCGGTCAACGCCGGTTCGCTGCCGCAGGCACCGAGGCCGAGCATGAGGCCTGCCGACAGGCCGATGACAAGACGGCGCATGGCGGATCGCTCTCCCATAAGAGCCGCATAGTTAACCGTGCAAACCTTGCCGTACAAGCGCCGGCCCCGCGCGGTGAGACAACTGCGGCGCTGCAGTGCGGCATTTCGCCGCGTTCTGGGGTCGCGGCCGGCGCGGCCATGGTGTATAGTGATACTTTCCGTAAAGGAAAATTCATACGTCTCAAACCGTTGCCTTTCGCGGAAGGCATCTTACGTTATGGTTAACCTTTTTCGGACCTTGTGTGACACAAGACAAGGTTGCAATGAGGGGCGCTAGTATCGACTTATACGTGTTTGAAAATTCAGCCGCTTTTGCTAATTAGCGGTTCTGTTCGTCAAAGAAGCAGGTTGAGATGAAGGACTCACAGAGAAACAGCAAGCCCAAGCCCGATCGGGTCTACGTGGCGAAGAAGCGGAATTGCCTCAAGTGCCAGAACGAGTTCATGAGTTCATGGCCGGGTGAGCGCGTTTGTCCGCAGTGCAAGACCACGAGCGAGTGGCGCGACAGCAGTCTGGCGGCTTGATCGTGGGCGTGGCGCACCTCGCTTGATGGATGCCGCCCGACTGGCCCTTTGGGGCCCGCTCGGGAAGAGGAAGCGGCCCGCCTCGGCGGGCCGCTTCCTTTTCACGTTCGTGCTGGACAAAACCCGGGCGCCCTCGCGCCCGATCGTGTGGCGGGCGGCCTGACCTCAGTGCAGCGTCGGACCAAGGAGGAGGCGCAGGCCACCGTGGTCCAGCTCATTCTCTCCCCCGCCCGG